>JAHKAY010000040.1 GCA_018825785.1 Chloroflexota bacterium
GACCTCCGAGCCAGGTGGCGGTCTGGAAAAAGGAAAGGTCTGTATAAAAGGGAATTCCAAAAGTCAGGAGCCCGGCAACAGCATGAAGGGAAACGGAAAGGAGAAGGAAATACCAGAAATAGCAGTGAACATTATAGTACTAGGGTCTTTGCCTCTGGGGGAGCTTCGCCCTGCACACCTGAAAAGCCTCTATCTATCCCTGGGCAAGGCCCGGGCTGAGGGGGAGAAGGGCCTCAGCCCAAACTCTATATCCCTGGTTCACCGGGTCCTGCACAAGGCCCTTGAGGATGCGGTGAAGGCCGAGTTGGTAGTACACAATGCGGCCTCGGCGGTGAGCGCCCCCCGCCCAGGCAGGCATGAGGCTAGAATCCTCTCCCCATGCGAGGTGCCCCTCTTTCTGGAGACTGCCAGGAGGAGCCGATATTATATCATCCTTCTGCTGGCCCTCCATACAGGGATGCGCCGTTCAGAACTCTTGGGCTTGCGATGGAAGGATATCGATCTGGACATGGCCTCACTTTCCGTTTCCCAGGTGGTCCTGGGGTTGGCAGGCGGGAAGCTTCATTTCTCAGAGCCCAAGACAGCCAAGGGTAGGCGGCAGATAGCATTAACCCCCACATCAGTCCTGACTCTCAGAGGACATAAAGAGAAAGCGGAGGCCGACAGGAAGATGCTTGGCTTGCCATTGACGGATGATGACTTAGTATTCGCCCGCCCCGATGGGAGCCCGGAGAGGCCAACGAGGGTGACGGAAGCCTTCAGATGGCTTGCCAGGAAGATGGGCCTCCGGGGAATGCGCTTCCATGACCTACGCCACACACACGCCAGCCTCATGCTGGCCCAGGGAATCCACCCCAAGGTCGTCCAGGAACGGCTGGGCCATGCCACCATAGGCATCACACTGGACACCTATTCCCATGTGGTCCCTGGGCTCCAGGAGGCGGCGGCCAGGCGGTTTGAGGGGTTGGTTAGCAATCCGTTAGCAAAACCATCCGAGGGACAGGAGGGGTTATATCTGCTAGGGGCAGGGCTTGAATCTACCGAAAGAGCCACCACACCTCATTGACAGTAGGGCCAGATAGCTTCCATAATGGCCCCAAGAGGTGAACGCCTTGACTGAAAGCCAGAGCAGCACTGTCCTGGTCACCGGCGCTGCCGGATATATCGGCAGTGTGCTCTGTGAAGAGCTCATAGATAACGGCTACAGGGTTATCGCCCTGGACAACCTGGAGCAGGGCCACCCGCAGGCGGTAGCGCTTGGGGCAACTTTCATAGAGGGAGACCTGGCAGAGAGAGAAAGCCTTGAAAGGGTGTTTCGCACCCGCGCCCCAGACGCGGTGATGCATCTGGCGGCCTCCAGCGTGGTCAGCGAGTCGGTGGCCCAGCCTGCCCGATACTTCAAGAACAATGTGGTCAACAGCATAAACCTGCTGGACGCCATGCTGGCCCACGGGGTGAAGAAGATGGTCTTCTCCTCCTCGGCGGCGGTGTATGGGGAGCCGGTCTCCCTCCCCATCCGGGAGCAGGACCCGGAGCGTCCCACCAATCCCTACGGCGAGTCCAAGCTGATGTTTGAAAAGGCCCTCCAATGGTATAACCGGGCCTACGGGCTGAAGTTCATTTCCCTGCGCTACTTCAACGCCGCCGGGGCCAGCCGCCGCTCCGGGGAGGACCACCACCCTGAGACCCACCTCATCCCCAGCGTAATGAAGGTGGCGCTGAAACAGGAAGAGCACCTCTGTCTCTATGGCACTGACTATGATACTGAGGACGGCAGTTGTGTTCGGGACTACATCCATGTGGTGGACATCGCCCGCGCTCACATCCTGGCCCTGAGGGCCCTGGAAGGGGTGAGGGCCCGCATCTACAACCTGGGCAACGGCGAGGGCTACAGTGTCCTCCAGGTGGTGAAGGCGGCCAGGGAGGTTACCGGCGCCGAGGTCCCGGTCTTGCTCCAGCCCCGCCGCCCCGGCGACCCGGCCAGGCTGGTGGCCAGCCCGGAACTCATCCGCTCCGAGCTGGGCTGGCAGCCCCGATACCCTGCCCTGAAAGACATTATGGCCAGCGCCTGGGAGTGGCACCGGAAACACCCCTATGGCTATAGCAAGGAACGTTGACAATAAAACTACCCCAGGTTAGACTGGCAAAGAGGGCAACTGAGGTCCCTGTAGCTCAGCGGACAGAGCAACTGCCTTCTAAGCAGTCGGTCGGGAGTTCGAGTCTCCCCAGGGACGCCACAAAATCCTCCCCCCGCTGGCGGCCAAGGCACCGTGAAGCAGTCCATAGAGCAAGACAGCACTAGGTCAGGCAGCCTCATCAGCCGCATCATTCCCGGGCTGGGGTTGCCCCCCCTCGTGGAGATGGAGCCGGACCATCTCCGCTACTGGTTCCAGAGCCTCTACAAGAAGGGCAACAAGCCTGGCTCGGTGAGCGTGCGGTATCGGGCACTGAACCGCTTCTACAACTGGGCTGTCCGTGAGGGGGAGATAGCGGAAAACCCTCTGGACAGGGTGGACCCGCCCCACATCCCAGACGAGATTCAGCCCTGGTATCGCCCCGAGGATGTGGAGAAGGTGCTGAAGGCCATCGGGCGGGAGGGGCAGCGGGGAATCCAGGTCTACCAGCTCAGGGACACCGCCATAGTCCTGACGCTCTATGATTCGGGTCCCCGGGCGGCGGAAGTCTGCGGGATGAGGACCCAGGATATTGACTGGAAGCACAAGACCATCATGGTGACGGGCAAAGCCGGCAAGCAACGGCGAATAAGCATCGGGGCTCGCACCGCCGAGGCCATCGACCGCTATCTGCGCAAGCGGGGGGTAACGAGCGACATCTTGTGGCTGGCCAGCGGCCTCAAGCCCTTCACCACCAACGGCTTGCGAATGATGCTGAAAAGACGTTTTCAAGCCGCCGGAGTCCCCTTCCGGGGAGCCCATGCCTTCAGACGGGGCTTTGCCATGAGCTATCTTAGCGGCGGGGGGCAGGAGGGGGACCTGAAGGAACTGCGCGGCTGGGAAAGCTTCGCCATGGTCAGTCGCTATGCCCGGGGAAACGCTGCCGAGAGGGCCATAGACGCCCACAAGAAGTGCAGTCCCGGGGACCGCCTGAGGGTGCACTAAGCGAGGGATTTTGAAGCCAAAACGTGCCCCTTTGCACGTCCTGCATTATGTCAACAGGAGCTGACCACTCTCTTGATGAATGGGGGCGCAGATTTCCGCGCTGCTAGGCCAATTCCGGCCAGAAGTCAAGGTGCCAGATAGACAATGTGTCCTGCCGTTTGTCGGCCAGTTGTGCTATGCAGGAAGATCGCCCAACGGTATCCGCGTCATTCTCGGCGGCGAGACCAGGCCCACCAGCGGTTGACCACTCTACCTTTGTCAGCAGCATTAGGTGCGTTGGGCGCTCATGGACTGTATTCCTAAGTCTACATGCGTGGCCTTCTCAGAATCTGTGCCCCAGAGAAGTCCGCCGACAGTGTTCGGAACGAGAACAGTCTTGCCATCGCGGGTTCCTAGGATTCTATGGCTAGCCGGTAACCCACACCTCTTTCGTTGACCAGATATTTGGGGTTGTCGGGGTCCTGCTCGATTTTCTTGCGCAAATAGCGAACATACAGCTTGATGTAGTCCATTTCATTGACATAGGCAGGCCCCCAGACATGGAACAGCAGCTCCCTGTTAGTTACCACCGTATTCTGTTTGCGCATGAGATATATGAGCAACTTGAACTCTGTAGGAGAAAGCGTCACCCTCCTGCCTTTGACCGACACGTGGTGTTTCCTAAGATCAGCTTCCAGCCCGTCGCATCTGATAACCGACGCCTCCTTCCCCTGGCCATTCTTGCTGCGTCGAAGAACAGCCCTCACCCTGGACAGAAGCTCCTTGTGCTCAAATGGCTTGCTAACATAGTCATCCGCCCCCAGCTCAAAGCCCCGCAGGATGTCGGTGCTGCTGTTCCTGCCACTGACGATGATAATTGGAATCTCAGATGCCTCGCGGATGCGGCGGCAGGCCTCCCACCCATCTAGACCGGGCAGCATGATATCCAGAAGAACTAAGACCGGACGGGAATTGTAGAGACGCCGTAGCCCTTCGAGGGTGTTGGAGGCTGGCAAAGGCTCATAGCCTGCTGCGCCCAACACGTCCTCGAGGAGTGTCCGGCTTTCCGTGTCATCTTCTATCACCAGGATCTGGCCTCCCGACCCGATTTCCAGCATCTTGCTCCTTTCTGTTTCTTCTCTCTCTTTTTGGTCCCCCCTACCTGAGGTCATCCTGGACACCGTGGACTCCGACGCCGGAGCCCTCCGCCTTCTGCCTGGGGCGGCGGCGCAGGCTGATGTTGAGTTGCTTCCTGAGTTCCTTGCCTGCCTCCTTTTCGGCCCCGTTGCTGCCCTGGACGCTTTCAACCTCGGGCATCCCCTGGATGGTTTCCATGAGTGGGAGTGGTTGCTTGATAAAGACGCTTATGGCCAGCCCCTGATTCCAGGAGCCTACGGTCTGGATGAGCCTTACCTCGCTTTGCTTCCGCAGGCGGCGCTGGAAGCTGGTGAGCTGGGCC
>JAHKAY010000041.1 GCA_018825785.1 Chloroflexota bacterium
CGGGGACCATCACCACCCTCGCCGGGACCGGGACCGCGGGCTTTGGGGGCGATGGCGGTCCGGCGGCGGCAGCGCAACTTAACAATCCTGTTGGCGTCGCCCTAGACTCGGGGAACCTCTATATAGCCGACAGAAGCAACCACCGGGTCCGCAGGGTGGACCTGGCGACCGGGATTATCACCACCTTCGCCGGAACCGGCGTGCAGGGCTCCGGGGGCGATGGCAGCCCGGCCACGGCAGCCCAGTTCAGCAATCCTATGGGCGTCGCTCTTGGCTCGGGAAGCCTCTACATCGCCGAGTACTCCGGCAACCGTGTCCGCAGGGTTGACCTGGCAACGGGGACCATCACGAGGCTTGCTGGGGGTGGTGCCATCCCCCTGGGCGATGATGGTCCGGCAACGGCAGCACAGCTCAACGCCCCTTCAGTCCCCGCTCTTGACTCGGGCAACCTCTACATCAGCGACTACGGCAACAACCGTGTCCGCAGGGTGGACCTGGCGACGGGGGCCATCACCACCTTCGCCGGGACTGGGGTGCAGGGCTATGGGGGCGATGGCGGTCCGGCAACGGCAGCGCAGCTTACCACCCCCAGAGGCCTGGCCCTTGACTCGGGCTATCTCTACATCGGCGACAGGGGCAACAACCGTGTTCGCAGGGTGGACCTGGCGACGGGGATTATCACTACCGTTGCTGGGACCGGGGTGGCGGGCTTCGGGGGCGATGGCGGCCAGGCTTCGGCGGCTCAGCTCAACACTCCTTATGGTGTGGGCGTTGACCCGGGCAACCAGTACCTCTACATCGCCGACACCGGCAACAACCGCGTCCGGAGGGTCAACCTTGGATGAGGGTGATCCCTGATAGGGCGCAAAGCATCGGGCGGAGCGGGAGACCTCCCGCTCCGCCCCCTTCCGGCACCGAGAGCTCCGTCCGCGGCGCAGGCTTTCCTTGATTGTCTTGGGGGAGTCCTACCCCAGTATGTGGATCTGGGCTAACATTTCGGGCCCCTAACCTTCGCTGCCAGCTCCTTGAGGCGGGCCATCAGGTCGAGCTGCCAAAGGTTCGACATCTGTCGGAAGAGGGGACCTTTATCCGTCTGCTTGGGGCATGCCGGCCACATTTGCCCGAAAAAGGATCGCCCGCAAACAGATAGCACCTTCATATAGCCCGCTGGCTCCAGACCGGAGCCGGGACCGAACCTTTTTCTTTTGCTCCGTCTATCCAGAGCCGTGGGCTTCCCAAGGATGCCAGCCGGAATTGCCGCCGCCGATGGGACAAAACTCGCTTCTGTTAAGTGGGCTTGTCTCGGGGGAAAGCCCTGGAAGACGCTATTACTCGCTCTGTCCCCCCTTGATTCCGGGGCGGGCTATAGTCCGTGGCCTGGGTGGGGCGTAGGCACCGATGACACCGGTGAAGCCTAGGAGAAGACGCCCACCTTTTGCTGGAGGGTCTGAAGGGTGGATGGGATTTGGTCTACCATGCCCTGTATTGCCTCGGCGGCGCTTACCACCCTTTCGATGAGCCCGGCGACCTGCCCGCAACAGACCTCGGCGCCGTCGCAGTCCCCCAGGACCTGGGAATAGTATTGGGAGTGCTCGTTGAGGAAGTCGCTAAGTTCTTTCTTGGGAGCCCCGGCTGCCTTTATCTCCAGGTATTTCTGGGTGAACTGGTTGCGCAGGTCTCTAGCCAGCATTATGTCCTTGGGCACGCTAACGGTGCAGGCATCGCTGGCCCTTACTATGGCCTCCTTCACCTGGGGATGGGAGTCCGATTCAAGGGTAGCCATGAAGCGGGTTCCCATATAGACCCCATCGGCGCCCAGCACCAGGGCCGCCACTAGACCCCGGGCATCGCCTATCCCCCCTCCCGCCACCACCGGTATCCGCACCGTATCGGCAACCATGGGCACGAGGACAAAGGTAGTGAGCTCGGTGAAGCCCTTGTGGCCACCGGCTTCATACCCCTCGCAGATCACCTCGTCCACCCCCACCCCCTCGGCCTTCTGGGCGTGCCTCGCAGTCGAGATGGCGTGTAGCACCTTTATCCCTGCCCCCTTGAGCACATTGGTATAGACCTCGGGGCTGCCCACCGAGGCTATGGCTACCGGGGCCCCCTCCTCTATGACCACCTCCACGCACCTCTGGGAGTACTTCCGCTGCTCCCCCCATGCCGATGGCAACATTTACTGCGAAGGGGTTCTTGGTGAGGCTTCTCATCTTCCTTATCTGTTGGCGCAGCCTTTCGCCGGTTAGCTCCACATCGGATGTGATGGTCTTGGCCCCGGCGTTTGGCCCCAGAGTGCCCAGTCCCCCTGCGTTGGAGACTGCGGCTGCCAGGTCGGCCCCGCTCACATAGTTCACGGGCGCCTGAATTGTGGGATAGCGAATGCCCAGAAGCTCACAGAGCCGGTTACCTTTCATCTTCCTCCTTTCTCAGCATCCTCACCATCATAACAAAGAGGGAGGCGCCTTGCAGGTGGCAAATGGACTGAGGTGGGCTGCCCAAGGAAGGTAGCGAGACTGCTTTGGTCCTTAACTGCTCATAAGAGGGCTCAAAAGGCATGGGGTTCTGGTACTCCCGCTATTCCACCGGCGGACCGCCTATAATGCCTGTTAAAGGTGGTAGAGGTTTAGAGCGGTTCGCCCCGCCAGTCTCCTTTTCAGAATCTCGGTAGGGCAGGTTCTTCCCGGCAAGCGCCCGGCACCTTCCCTGAGTGGCCCGGAGCATCTCACCGAAGGCTATGCCCTAGACTGCCCGGGCCCCATCAGCCTCAGATGCCTTGTGGTGGGATGCCTCTCAGGTGTGAATTTCGTCCAGCACCTCTCCAGAGGCGCTGAGCAGCTGTATGGATAGAGGCATCTGGCCCAGGGCATGGGTTGCGCACGAGAGGCAAGGGTCGTAGCAGCGGATGGCTGCCTCCACCCTATTGAGCATACCCTCGGAGAGCGTGTCGACCTTGACATACTCCCTGGCTGCCAGATAGATGGCCCGGTTTATGGCAAGGTTGTTATGTTGTGTGGCCACAATGATGTTGACCTTGCGGATGGCACCGCTGGGGTCCACCCAGTAATGGTGGATGAGGGTGCCCCGGGGCGCTTCAATTACCCCGATTCCTTCCTCGTTATACTTCGAGGAAGAGACCCTGAGCTCCGTTGAGCAGATTTCGTCCTTCTGGAGGAGCTCCTTTAGCATTTCGACTGCATGAAGCCCTTCTATGAGCCGGGCGTAGTGATAGTATAGTGAGCCCTCCACCATAGACCCATTCCCCAGCTTCTTGAATTCCCGGAACTCCTTGCTGGCCAGAGGCGTGGTTATGCCATCGGCTACATTGAGCCGGGCCAGGGGGCCCACCCGGTAGATTCCAGCAGGATAGCCCATCCTCTTGTAGTAGGGGAACTTCATGTAGGACCAGTCTTCAACCCTCTCCTCGATGATGGAGGAATAGCGGTCAGTGAGCACCTGCTCCTCCAAGAGGAGGCCCCCGGCATCGCGCAACCTCAGCTTGCCATCATAGAATTCCAGGTTTCCCCTGGGGTCCACCAGGCCAAGGCAGGCCGAGGGAAAACTGGCGAACTTGCCCACCAGCTCCTTCTGCTTGGCCTGGAAATCCTTGATTATGTCAAGGCCCAGCTGATAGATGGCTATGGCCTCGCCTGTCTTTCCCAGGATGTCACTCCTGGCCTGAGAGGGGAGAGCTGTATTCACCCCTCCCGGGATGGCGTGATTGGGGTGGACCTTCTTGCCGCCCAGGGTCTCGATGATGGACTGGCCAAAGCTGCGGAGCCATATGGCCTTTTTGGCCAGCTCCGGGTTGGCTCCAATGAGGCCGATGACGTTCCTGGTGGCCGGGGTGGCATCCATGCCGAAGACCAGGTCGGGGCTGGCCAGAAGGAAAAAATGGAGGGCATGGGACTGCACGTATTGGGCCATGTGCATCAGCTGCCTTAGCATCCTGGCGGTGGGGGGAATCTCTACCCCCAGGATTGCATCTCCAGCCTTGGCCGCGGCCAGGTGGTGGCTGACAGGACAGATGCCACAGATTCGCTCGGTGATAAGGGGCATCTCCCAGAAGACACGGCCCTCGCAGAACTTCTCAAAGCCCCGGAGCTGGACAACATGGAGGTATGCCCGGTTCACGTTGCCCGCGTCGTCCAGGTGAAGGGTGACCTTGCCATGGCCCTCGATGCGGGTTACGGGGCTTATCTCTATCGTCTTGCCTGCCACTTCATCGTCTCCTTGTCAGTCAAAATCAGTCAAAACGCATCATTTCGCCGGGCAACACAGGAATCCGCCCCTGGAGAAGCTCGGTAAGGGCATACTTGATGGCCCTGGCATTTGGCGGGCATCCTGGGACAAAACAGTCCACCTTGACCACGGCGCCGACCGGGAGGGCCTGCTCCAGAAGGGGAGGGATTTCCGGCGAGGATGGTATCTTCCCGTCCTTAGTGCTCTCCGATTCAATGTAGGCCCGCCGCAGGACCTCTTCTTTGGAGAAGCGGTTGCGCATGGAGGGGATGCCCCCGAAACAGGCGCAATCGCCCAGCACAATCAGTATCTTGCACTTCTTGCGGAGTTCCCTGACTTCTTCCTCGTGGGCCACGTTGCCTATGGCCCCCTCTACGAGCCCCACATCCACCTCGGGGAAATCTTTGATATCCGTAATCGGGCTCCTGGTGAATTCTACGGCACTGGCTATGCCAACCAGGTCCTCATCCATATCCAGGAGGGACATGTGGCACCCGGCACAGCCATCAAGCCAGGCGGTGGCAAGTTTCACCTTTCCCATACATTGCCTCCGTTCTTACCAAATGGGCTCAGAGTCTGTGAGCCAGTTCCTGAATTATCTCCTTGTCGTCCTTAAGTCCGGGGAGCGGTTCCAGCACTGCCTGGGAGCGACCGACCCTGCCATCCAGGGAGACATATGTGCCTGCTCGCTCCGCCCAGATAGGTGAGGGCAGGACCAGGTCAGCGGCCTCGGTCAGCGGCGAGGCGTAGCTTGCCTGGACTACCAGGAATTCGGCTTGCTCAGCCTGGGCCAGCCAGTCTCCGTCTCTGACCTCGTCATCGCTCAGCAGCACATAGACCAGTCTGGGACTGACTTTGGCCAGCCCCTTCTGGCTGGCCGCCCCGGACTCCCAGGCACCCCGGCTGTTGGCTCCGGGCTTGAGGGAGGTCACCTTCAGGCCGCCAGGATTTATCAGGTTGGCCAGCTCCAGAAGGCTAGCCACAAGCTTGGGGTCTTCCTTGTTGAGAATGCCCTCGCCGTAGACGACTACCGCCTTCTGGGCACTTCTCAGCATCTCGGCGGCCTGTTCCAGCAGGGCTTCATCCACGCCAGCGTCCCGCGCTGCCCCGGCTATAGAGGCGCCTCTCCGAGGCTTCCCGGTGCGCTTCCCCTTCCCGGCTACCAGACCGGTCAGGGCATTGATAACGGTTTCCATGCCATCTTCAGCAGGCCGTAGCCAGAGGTCGGCCCTAACGCCCAGGTCATTCTGTCGAGGCTCAATAACCAGAAGCCGTGCCCTGTTCCGGGTCCTGGCCCGGAGTATGTAGCAGCCAGCCACAGGATGGCTTTCCAGCAGGTTGGCCCCTACCACCAGCACGCAATCAGCCTCCAGGATGGCTTCCAGAGGGCTTTCTATCTCCAGCCCCTGGCCGTCCTTCCCAAAGGCAGTTGCGCCCTGGAGCAGGGTTCTATAAGTATTGCCATCCAGGGTATCCACAAAGCTGGTCCCTACAGTATCACGCATGAACTTGGCGAAGGCCTCCACGGTCTCATTGGGGCACCGGCTGGAGACCAGACCGGCTATACTGCCAGCCCCGTAACGGCCCAGGTAGGCTTTGAGCTCCGTCGCCACCAGGTTCAAGGCCTCTTCCCAGGATGCCGGCCTCACCACACCCCTCTTCCTGGCAATAAGCGGCGTGACTATCCTGGGGTTCTCCCTGTAAACCTGCCGGAAGCGCCCCTTGACGCAGAGTTGACCCTTTAACCCGGTCAGGTCCGCCCCATCGATGCGGACTATGTTATTGTCCTTGACCAGGACATTGATGTCACAGCCTACACTGCATAGAGAGCAGATGCTTCGGACAAACTCGCCCTCGGTGGCCCTGCCCCTGTAGGCGCTGACCTTGCTGAAGAGGGCTCCCGTGGGACAGGCCTGGATGCACGCCCCGCAGGTGATGCAGGAAGACTCTCCCAGGGGCTGGTCGAGGTCGGCTGTTACCGCAGTGCGCCACCCCCGCCTGGCGAAATCAAGGGTATGATTGCCCACTACCTCACTGCAGATGCGGACACAGCGCCCGCAGAGGATACAGCGGTTATGGTCGAGGACCAGGAAATCGCTCAGGGTGTCGGTAGGAAGAGCAGGGAAGGTGTAGGGGTAGCGCGCGTGGTCCATCTGATAGCGGTAGGCAAGGCCTTGCAACTCACACTCACCACTGGCGGCACAGAAGAAACAAAAGTGATTGCGTTCCGTGAACAGGAGTTCCAGAATCTGGCGGCGGTACTTCTCCAGTTTCTCGGTATGGGTTCTGACCACCAGACCATCCCGGGCCGGATAGGTACAGGCAGGTATTGGCCTCCTCTCCTTTTCAATCTCCACCACGCACATCCGGCAGGCACCCACATCGGTCAGCCCCTCAAGATGGCAGAGGGTGGGCAGGTAGATGTCATTGGCCCGGCAGACATCGAGAACGGTGTCCCCTTCTTTCCCTTTGACCTGCTTCTCGTTGATAGATAGGGTTATCTCTTTCATGGCTTACTCTCCAACCTCAAGGTCGCATCTCAGGCACCTGCCGGCCTCTTCCCTGGCCTCCGCTGCGCTGTAAGTCAAGGCTGTCTCCTTAAAGGACCTTCTTCTCTCAGTCATTGGAATCTGGGCGATTTTCACCCTGGGTCTCTCCCGCATCTCCTCTTCGGTAGGAGGCAGCGAGGAAATGGCAAGCGGCTCATGGCCATTCCGCTCTACCATAGGCGATAACTCCTTCCCCTGGAGGTATCTCTTGATAGAAAAGGCGGCCCTTTGCCCCGCAGCTATAGCTTCGGTTACCGTTTGCGGTCCGGTGGCTGCATCCCCGGCCACAAAGACCCCCCTGTGGTCAGTGGCCAGCGTCCGGCGGTCGGCGATGATGGTCCCACCTCTGCCTATTTTGATGCCGTTTCCCCTGGCGAAAGAGGTATCAGGCCTTTGCCCGATAGCCTCAACAACCATGTCCGTGTCTGTGGAATGTTCGGAGCCCTCAATGGGATGGGGCGTTTTCCGGCCACTCGGGTCAAACTCCCTCAGCTCCATCCGGACGCATTCCAGCCCCGAGACCTTGCCATCCCGGCCCAGTATCGTGGTGGGAGCGGTGAGGAAGTGAAAATGCACCCCCTCCTCTTCAGCCGCCTCTATTTCCTCCTCAATGGCGGGCATGTCTTTCTTCTCTCGTCTATAGAATATATGTACCTCTTCAGCCCCTTTTCTTAAAGCCACCCTGGCCGCATCAACAGCGGAGTTGCCTCCGCCAACAACTGCCACCCTCTTACCCACCTTTACTTCTCTTCCCAGATTGACCTCTCTGAGAAAATCGATAGCATCATAGACCCCTTGCAGGTCTTCGCCTGGAATCCCCATCTTATCCCCCTTGTGGGCACCTGTGGCTATCAGGACCGCTCCATATCCGTCTTTGAGCAGGGATTCGAGGTCATCAACCCGGGTGTTCAGCCTTATGTTCACCCCGAGCTTCCGGACCACATCAATTTCCATCTTCAGGATGTCCTTGGGGAGACGGTACTCGGGGATGGCAACAGCCAGCATCCCTCCAGCTACCGGCAGGGCTTCAAATACCGTTACCTGGTAGCCGTCAAGGGCCAGGTCATAGGCGGCGCTGAGCCCCGCCGGGCCGGCTCCTATTATGGCAACACGGTCTTCTCTCTTCTCTCCTCTGGGTGGCAGATATTCAATACCCAGCCCATGGGCGTAGTCGGCTGCAAATCTTCTAAGGTCCCTGATAGCAATAGGCTCCTCAATCTGACCGCGCCGGCATTTAGCCTCACAGGGGTGATGACATACCCGGCCGCAGATGGAGGGAAAGGGAAGGCGCTGAGTTATCAAACGAAAAGCTTCTACAAACTTGCCATCCTTGATCAAGCTGACATATCCGGGGACGTCAAGCTGCACGGGACAGGTATGCTGACAGGGAGCCCTGAACAGGGCCTGGCAGACTGCGGCGGGGCATCTTTTATCGATGATATGGGCTTCATACTCTTCCCGGAAATGGCGCAATGTAGACAGAAGCGGGTTGGGCGCTGTTTGCCCCAGGCCGCACAGGGAGGCCGAGGCAACCATCTCTCCCAACTCCGTGAGGAGGTCGAGGTCTGCCATCGTTCCCTTGCCCTGGCTAATCCTGGTCAGCACTTGACGCATTTCGGGGATGCCGGCCCGGCAGGGAACGCACTTACCGCAGGACTCGTCCTGGGTGAAGCTGAGGAAGAATTTGGCCACATCCACCATGCAGCTGTCCTCGTCCATTACGATAAGCCCGCCGGAGCCCATGATAGCCCCCAGAGCCGTAACCGCCTCATAGTCAACCGGGACATTCACATTTTGAGCCGGGATGACACCGCCGGATGGCCCCCCTATCTGCACCGCCTTGAGTCTCTTTCCTTGTGGTGTGCCGCCACCGATGTCAAAGACAATCTTCCCCAGGCTGGTCCCCAGGGGGACCTCAACCAGGCCGGGGTTATTTACTTTCCCCACCAGACAGAAGGTCTTTGTCCCCTTGCTCTTTTCGGTGCCAACGCTGGCGAACCAATCGGCCCCGTTCAAAATAATAGAGGGGATATTGGACCAGGTCTCCACATTGTTGATAGTGGTGGGCCTGCCGAAAAGTCCCTTGTTTGCCGGGAAGGGGGGCCTCTGGCGCGGATTCCCGCGCTTTCCTTCAATCGATATCAAGAGTGCTGTCTCCTCACCGCAGACAAAAGCCCCCGCCCCCGGAAAGATATCAAGGTAGAACTCAAAACTGGTGCCCAGGATATTCTTCCCTAGAAGGCCATATTCTCGGGCCTGGGCAATGGCGTGGCTCAGGGTTTCTATGGCCAGGGGGTATTCAGCGCGCACATAGGCATAGCCCTGGCGCACATTTCCTATGGCGCAGGCCCCGATGGCCATCCCCTCAATCACCGAATGAGGGTTGCCTTCGAGGACAGCCCGGTTCATGTAGGCCCCCGGGTCCCCTTCGTCCCCGTTGCAGACCACATATTTTTCCTCACCCGGCGCGCTGCGGACGAAGCCCCATTTCGTAGCTGTAGGGAAGCCGGCCCCTCCCCTTCCCCGCAACCCCGACTTTTTGACCTCCTCTATGACCTCTTCCGGCTTCATCGCCGTCAGAACCTTGGCCAGGGCCTGATAGCCATCCCTGGCAATATATTCATCAATATTCATCGGGTCCAGGTCCTGATTATGCATCACCCGTATCTCTTGAAGCTTGAGCAGGGGAGCATCCAGGGCCAGTGTCCATCCTTCAACCGGCTTCCCCCCTACCAGGTGCTCTTCTACAATTCGGGGGACTCTATCCTCAGCGAGGTCAACATAGAGAGTCCGTCCATTTCTTGAGTCAATAACCGTGACCACGGGCTCTCGGCTGCATAGCCCGATACAGGCCGCCTTCAACACAGAGACATGGGACAGCTTGCGGGCCTCCACCTCCTGCAGGAAAGCGGCCAGAACCTTGTTCGCACCTGAGGAGATGCCGCAGGTTCCCAGATGGACCTTGACCTGGACCTTCTTTTCCTGCTCCTTCAGTTTCCTTCTTGCCTGCTCCCTCAGACCCAGCAGCTTTTCCACAGACAAAAGTGGCTTCACTCGCCCCTCCTACCGGTAAGAATTGAGGATGTCTTTTACCCGGCTGGGCTTGACCTTGCGATGAACATCCTCTCCAATAGCCATTACCGGAGACAGCCCGCAGCAGCCCAGACAGCGGACCATTTCCAGAGAGAACCTGCCGTCGGGGGTCATCCCTTCAGGCTCCAGGCCGAAGTCCTTCTTCAAGGCGGACAGAAGTCTCTCTCCGCCCTTGACATAGCAGCTTGTGCCCATGCAGACCTGAACAACATGCTTGCCCTTGGGCACCATGGTGAAGAAGTGATAGAAGCTGACTATCCCATATACCTCGCTCAGGGGCACCTTCAAGTCCCTGGAGATGCTTTTCAGCACCGGCGGCGGCAGGTAGCCCATCAGTCCCTGGGCCTGTTGCAGCACCCTAATCAAGGCGCCGGGGCGTCCCCCGGTATCATCGATTACCTCCTGGACCTGTCTGAAGACCCTGCCAGCGTATCCAACGCCGGTCTTTTCCCCTGCCTGCGCCTCCATCGCCGTTCTCTCCATTCCTTGCCTCCTACTTGCAGGGCAGCATTCTCGCCTGCAACGCTTCCCGCCTGGCGCTTGTTCCAAATATCACTATCTTAACTTTATCGCCTCGCCTGAGCCCTGTCAACTCTCACCGATTCACTCCTGTGCAATGACCTTCTGGGGCTGGCATAAGGAACAGAGCCTTTGAGAGGCTCTGTTCCTTATGCTGACACCCTATCTACTGTCCTATGCCCGCATCTCCGCTTTCTCCAGGGCTGAATTGATGGCAGCGTCTATGCCGACACCCGTGAGCCTTATCTGGATGGGCTTGCCCGCACCGTATTTCTTGTACACGCGGCACACCTGGCAGATGGTTGTGTCTCTGCCGCTGGCGTGGCCGCCTTCCATGGTCAGCTTGCAGTAGGTCCCTTCGACCTCCCAGCAGGCGAGGGACCTGTTCCGGTAGGCCGGGCAGTCCTCGTAAATCTGTGGGGGGCAGTGGTTCATCTGCCAGCAGGGGGTCCTGGTCTCCCAGAAGTTGGACGGCGTTTCCTCTCCGGTTGTCCCGCGCAAGGCAACCAGAGGGTCTTCTACAACTTCCACCCTGGCCCGTATGTTTCTTACTCTAATTATCTTTCTCATCCGTATGCCTCCTTTCTCCAGATGAGGCCAGGGCCTTTCCCCTGGCCAACCTCTCAAGAGAAACCAATGAGCTGTTGATACCCTTGCCGAAGAGCTTTATCTCAATAGGTCGGCCCCGGCCATATGTTTTGTAGACACGGCACACTTTGCATATGGCGATGCCCGTGCCGCTTACCCCCTCAGACTCGGTCTGAAGCTTGCAATAGGTCCCTTCAATCTCCCAGCAGGGCAAAATGGGATGTTTTGACGCGGGGCACTCCTCCTTAATAGCAGGTGGGCAATGGCACATCCTCCAGCAGGGCTCC
>JAHKAY010000042.1 GCA_018825785.1 Chloroflexota bacterium
CCACGCCTGCGCCTACTGCCACCCCCACGCCTACTCCCGCCCCCACACCAGTTCCTCCTCCACTCCCCGCCACCACCCATAAAGGGCTGACCTATGGCGAATGGCTGAGCACCTACATGGCTGCCGGGGTCAGCTACTATGATTACCTGGTCGGCTACGGAGTGCTGGTGCTCGGCCTGCCGGAAGCCAGGGCCCAGTCCTGGGCTGCTACTATAGTTCCTCCGCCTACAGCCACCTACAGAGGCCTGAGCTATAATGAGTGGCTGAGCGCCTACATGGCGACCAGGGTGAGCTATCGGGACTACCTGGTCAGCTATGGGGTGCTGGTGCTGAATCTGCCGGAGGCGGAGGTCTCGGCCTGGGCCGCAGCCAGGGCCGGGAGATAGGACCGACCTGATGAGAAGCCCCCCAAACGGGGGGCTTCTCGTTCTATTCCTTTCAACACCCAGGACCTCAAACTTGGCGACGTGAAGCAGACGGTACACTGGTCTACCTTGCGCTTGCTCATTTTCAGGGGTTTGGCGGGGTGTGGGGCTTGTGCTAGACTCTCGGTGATGGGGAAGAGGGTGATGGTGGCCATGAGCGGGGGGGTGGACTCCTCCCTGGCGGCGGCTCTCCTGAAGGAACAGGAATATGAGGTGATAGGGGTCACCCTCCGCCTCTTCCCGGAGGTGGAGGGGCATCCTCGCCCCTGCTGTCTAGTAGAGGATACAGATGATGCCCGTGGGGTTTGTGGTCTCCTGGGCATCCCCCACTATATCCTCAACTATGAGGGGCCCTTCCGGGAGGGGGTGATAGGCAATTTCATTGACGAATACCGCCGGGGCCGGACCCCCAACCCCTGTCTTGCCTGCAACCGGGAGATAAAGTTCCGCCTGTTGCTTCAGCGGGCCCTGGCCCTGGGGATGGACTTCCTGGCCACCGGGCATTATGCCCGCATCGTCCATGACGGCTATTATCGCCTGCTCCGGGGTGTTGACCCGGGGAAAGACCAGTCCTATTTCCTCTATAGCCTGGGGCAGGAGGAGCTGGCACACCTGGTGATGCCGGTTGGGGACCTGAGGAAGGAGAGGGTAAGGGCTTTGGCCCGGGGCCTGGGCCTGCCCACCGCCGAAAAGCCGGAAAGCCAGGACATCTGCTTTGTCCCCAACGGCCTGGCCTCCTTCCTGGCCCGGCATATAAATGCGGAGCCGGGGGAGGTGGTGGACCGGGAGGGGCGGGTGCTTGGCGGGCACCCGGGGGTAGTCTTCTTCACTGTGGGCCAGCGCCACGGTCTTGGCGTGAGCTCCTCCCGCCCTTTGTATGTCCTGCGGATAGAAACGGGGGCAAACCGGCTGGTGGTGGGGACGGAGGAGGGGCTCTACTCGCCGGAGTTGGTGGCGGGCCAGCTTTCCTGGGTGACCGGGCCCCCTCCTGGGCCGGTGGAGGCCTGTATCCGCTACCGCTCCCCTGCCGTCCCCGCCCGTATAGAGATAGTGGGGGATAAAGCCCGGGTCCTCTTCTCCCAGCCCCAGAGGGCCATCGCCCCGGGCCAGGCGGTGGTGTTTTATCGGGGAGAAGAAGTCCTGGGGGGAGGGATTATGGAGGCATGAACCCCACCCGGGCAGAGGAGGTCCAGCTCTACTCTCAGGGGGTGGAGCTGGTAGCTGGGGTGGATGAGGTGGGGAGGGGTGCCCTGGCCGGACCGGTGGTGGCGGGGGCGGTCATCTTCGCCTCCTCTCTTAGGGTTCCCTGGGAGAGACTGGTCAGGGATAGCCAGGAGCTCCGGCCCCGGCAGAGGGAGGAACTGGAGCCGCTGATAAGGGGCGAAGCCCTGGCGTGGGGGCTGGGGGAGGTGCCCGCCCAGGAGATAGACCGGATAGGCATCCTCCCCGCCACCCGCCTGGCCATGAGGCAGGCGTTGGAGGCCCTGGGGGTCCCCCCCCAGTTCGTCCTCATAGACGGCATCAAGCTTCCCGAAGTCCCTCTACCCCAGAAGCGCCTCATCCGGGGGGACAAGCTCTGCTTTTCTATTGCCTGCGCCTCCATCCTGGCCAAGGTCTACCGCGACGGCCTCATGGTGGGGCTGGACCGGGAATACCCGGGCTACGGCTTCGCCCGGCACAAGGGCTATGGCACCGCCCACCACCAGCAGTGTCTTCTGGAAAGGGGCCCATGTCCCCTCCACCGGCGCTCCTTCGCCCCCCTGAGGCCCCTTTGAAGAAGAAAGAGCTGGGGGCCCTGGGGGAGAAGGCAGCCAGGGCCTTCCTGGAAAGGCGGGGCTATAAGGTCCTGGAGACCAACTTCCGCTCCCGGGAGGGGGAGATAGACATCATCGCTCTCCAGGGGGAGGTGGTGGTCTTTGCCGAGGTGAAGACCCGCACCACTCATGCCCTGGGGGCCCCCCAGGAGGCGGTAACCCCCCGCAAACTGGAGAGGATAAGAAACCTGGCCCTGGAGTACCTGGCCACCCACCCCCACCTTCCCCCCGACTGGAGGATAGATGTGCTGGCACTGGATATGGACGCGGGGGGGAGGATAAAAAGCCTGGACCTGATAGAGAATGCGGGGGGGTGGTAAGACTCTTTACCCCTGGGCTCGGGGCGTGATAGAATGTGCCCAGAATGCCCATCTACGAATACTGCTGCCTGAGCTGCGGCAAGAAGCACGCCCTGCTCCTCAAGCAGGCCGGCGAAAAAGGCCCCTGCCCCGACTGCGGGGGAGAGCTCAAGCGGCTCATCTCCACTTTTGCCATCGGCAGGACTGAATGGGAGTCCCCCTTTTCTGATTCCGACGTGGCGAAGGGGGTAGAAAGAAACGACCCGCAGGCCATGGTGGAGTATGGTCGCCGGCTCGCTGGAGGGGGGCCCACGGGCCCCGAATACCGGGAGTTTCTGGATGGCTTCGCAGAGGACAAGAACCCGCCATTGCCACCGCCAACCAGGGAGCCCCGGGAATAGCTGCGCCGGCTGGTGAGTCCCTTTCCGGGCCCTTCGTGGGGAGGCAGAGCTTTCTTCTCCAGCCAGGCATAAGAGAGCTATAGTGCTGCGTCTCCTGGATGCCAACCTGAACCGGGCCCGGGAGGGCCTGAGGGTCCTGGAGGATATAAGCCGCTTCGTCCTCAATGACCTCTCTCTCACCCGGGAGCTCCGCCAGCTCCGCCTTCAGCTTGTTGTGGGGACCCCCGGTGAGGTCGGGCTCCTTTCTGCCCGGGATGTGGAGGGGGATGTGGGGGCAGGGCGGCCGGGGGGAGAAAGGGCGGGCCTTCCCTCCCTGGTTCTCGCCAATGCCAAAAGGGCCCAGGAGGCCCTGAGGGTGCTGGAGGAGGGGGCCAGCCTTGAGGGCTGGGACCCATCTCCCTTTCAAAAGGCTCGCCTTACCCTTTATGACCTGGAGAAGAGGCTCCTGGGGCTGGTGCTGAGGAAGGAAAAGAGGGAAAGGGTCTCCGGCCTCTATGTTGTCCTGGACCGGGGCTTTCTTAAGGGGAGGAACGAGGTGGAGGCGGCCCGGGCTGCCATCAAAGGCGGTGCCCGGGTCCTCCAGCTCAGGGACCGGGTGGGGGAAAAGGGGGATATGCTGGCAGTGGCGACGAAGCTCCGGGAGCTCTGTGCCCGGGAAGGGGTGCTGTTTATCATCAATGACCACCTGGACCTGGCCCTGGCCACCGGCGCCGATGGCCTCCACCTGGGCCAGAGGGACCTGCCCCTCAAGGAGGCCCGCCGCCTCCTCCCCATAGATAGCCTCCTGGGCCTCTCCTGCCACAGCCTGGAGGAGGCGAAAGGGGCAGAGGAAGCGGGGGCGGACTACATGGCCCTGGGCTCTATCTTCCCCACCACCAGCAAGGAGAAGGCGGTTGTCATCGGGGTGGAGACCCTGGCGCGGGTGAGGAAAGCGGTCTCCCTCCCCATAGTAGCAATAGGAGGTATAAGCCAGGAAAATGTGGCCCAGGTCCTTAAGGCGGGGCCCCGGGCGGTGGCGGTCATCTCCGCCGTCTTGGGGCCTCCAGATATTGAGGCGGCAGCCCGGGGGCTGGTGGCCAGGATGGAGAAGGCGAGTGGATAAATTCACCGACAGGCTTGAAGCAATAGGGGAAAGGGCCCGTTTCTTCTTCTCAGCCAAGGACCAGGCGCGGGAGAGGGCGCTGGAGCTCTGCCGGGAGACCACCCGCCTCAGCACCAACGCTATCCGGGCGGTCCACCGCCAGGAATATACCCAGGCCAAGGAGGCCCTTTCCCGGGCCAGGGCCCTCCTGAAGGAGCTCTCCAAGACCCTGGCCGACCATCCCGACCTTTTCCATAGCGGCTATGTCCATGATGCCACCAAGGAGTTCGTGGAGGGCTGTGTTACCCTTGCCCTGGTGCAGGGGAAGGAGCTGCCTTCTCCTGAAGACCTGGGGGTGAGCCCCGCTGCCTACCTCAATGGCATGGGGGAGGCGGTGGGGGAGCTGCGCCGCTACCTCCTGGACACCATCCGCCGGGGGGACCTCTCCCGCTGTGAGGAAATCCTGGCGACTATGGACGATGTCTATGGCATTCTGGTGACTATGGACTTCCCCGAAGCCCTTACCCAGGGCCTGCGCCGCACTACCGATGCGGTGCGGGGCATCCTGGAGAAGACCCGGGGAGATTTGACGGTAGCCT
The DNA here is from genome assembly GCA_018825785.1 of Chloroflexota bacterium. Lineage (NCBI taxonomy): Bacteria > Bacillati > Chloroflexota > Chloroflexota bacterium. Next base: position 4,620 of record JAHKAY010000042.1, read on the forward strand.
TTGAACAGCGTGGCCTACAGAAGCAACTGGAGGCTCTGGAGGAGAAGCTCCGGGCCCTACCAGGTACCCCTCGGAAAAAGGCGTGACGGCCTACTAGAGCGGCTAGAAAGGGGAAAAGATGGCATTGGTCTGGGTTGTGCCTGTTTCCGGCGTGCTGGCGGTCCTCTTCGCCCTGTTTTTGGCAAGGGATGTTCTGAGGCGGGACCCCGGCACCCCCAAGATGCAGGAAATCGGGGGCATGATATTTGAGGGGGCCATGGCCTTCCTCAAGCGCCAGTACACTACAATCGGGATACTGGCCCTGGTTACTGCCGTGGTTATCGGCGGACTTCTCGGCCTGCTGGCCTCCACCACGGAACTGGAGGAGCTTGATATCTCCCGTTGGGGCCTTCTGGGCTACACCGCCCTGGCCTTCCTGGCGGGGGCCTTCTGCTCAGCGGTATCAGGGTTCATCGGCATGTACATCTCGGTCAAGTCAAATGTGCGCTGTGCCTCTGGTGCCCAGCGGGGACTGAACGAGGCCATCACCGTTGCCATCAGGGGAGGGGCGGTGTCCGGTTTCCTTATCGTTGCCCTGAGCCTTTTGGGGGTGGCAGGCATCTTCTACCTCTATGGAGGCTCCGACCGGCCTGACATAGCCCCCCACCTGATTGTGGGCTTCGGCTTCGGGGCCAGCTTCGTGGCCCTCTTCGCCCAGCTCGGCGGGGGCATCTACACAAAGGCTGCGGATATGGGCGCCGACCTGGTGGGCAAGGTAGAGGCCGGTATCCCCGAGGATGACCCCAGGAATGCCGCCGTTGTGGCCGACCTGGTGGGGGACAATGTGGGCGACTGCGCCGGCCGCGGCGCCGACCTCTTTGAGTCCACGGCTGCGGAGAACATCGGGGCCATGATTCTCGGAGTGGCCATCTGGAGAATCACTGACAACCCGGTCTGGGTCTTCTTCCCGCTGGTGGTCCGCGCCTTCGGCCTCATCGCCAGCGCTGTAGGCATCCTGGTGGTGAGGGGGAAAGAAGGTGAGAACCCCATGACCGCCCTCAACCGGGGGTACTTTGTCTCCATTGGCCTGTCCCTCGTGGGCATGCTATTGTCGGTCAGCTACATGCTGGACAACATGTGGTTCTTCTGGGCGGGGGCAGTGGGTATTCTGACCAGCGTGGTAGTGGTGTTTGTCACCCAGTACTACACCGAGCCGCGCTACCGTCCGGTAAAGGAGATAGCCCAGGCCTCCCGCACCGGACCGGCCACCAACATCGTAGCCGGGACTGCGGTGGGCTTTGAGACCACCCTTGCTACGGCCCTGGTCATCGGGGCCTCCCTTCTGCTTTCCTACGCGATGGGGGAGGCCTCGGGCATGGCCCACGGGGGCGTATTCGCCACAGCCGTCGCCACCATGGGCATGCTGATGACCTGCTCCTATATTCTCTCCATGGACACCTTCGGCCCCATTACGGACAATGCCGCCGGCATCATCGAGATGGCCGGCGCCGGAGAGAAGGCCCGCCACATCACCGACCGCCTGGACGCGGTGGGCAATACCACCAAAGCGCTGACCAAGGGCTATGCCATGGTCTCAGCCGGTCTGGCAGCCTTCCTCCTCTTCCAGGCCTACCTGGACAGGGTGGGGTTCCTCAGGGGCGTGGACTTCAAGGTTGTGGACCTTGCACGGCCCGAGGTCTTTGTCGGAGGCTTCCTGGCGGTAATGCTCGTCTTCCTCTTCAGCGCCCTTGCCATCCGTGCGGTGGGAAAGACCGCCGCGCAGATCATCGACGAGGTGAGGCGCCAGTTCCGGGCCGACCCGGGGATAATGGCCGGGACCTCCCGGCCGGACTACGCCCGGGCGGTGGACATCACCACCCGCGCAGGACTGCGGCAGATGGTAGGCCCCGGCCTCCTGGCCGTGGGGCTGCCGGTGGGAGTAGGGGTGGTCTTCAATCTCATCCCGGACTACGATGCCGCTATGGCGGTGGGGGCATTGCTCATGGTAGGGACCATCGGGGGCATCATCCTGGCCAGCTTCATGAACAACTCTGGGGGGGCCTGGGACAACGCCAAGAAGCTGATTGAGTCGGGGGAGTTCAAGGACGAGGAGGGCAATACCATCGGGAAGGGGAGCGCCACCCACGCCGCCGCCGTAGTGGGTGACACCGTGGGCGACCCCTTCAAGGACACCGCCGGCCCCTCGCTACATGTCCTGGTCAAGCTCCTTGCCACCATCACCCTGGTCCTGTCGCCGCTGTTTATTTAGGAGGAGCAGAAAGACCTAGCAGGCTGCTGAAAAACTCCCTTGAGTTGACTGACATGGCAAGCAGATTGTGGTAGAGTCAGGGCATCTAATTTCTTTGAGGCCAGAATGCGCGGCAAAGTAGAGAGACAGGTGACAATGCTGAGTTCCCTGACGCCTGACGAACTGGTACCTCGAGACCACCCCATCCGACACATCAAGTCCATTGTAGACGAGGCCCTTTCGGAACTATCCTGACGTTCAGCCGGATGTACGCCGAAGTTGGCCGTCCGTCCATACCTCCCGAGCACCTGCTCAAGG
>JAHKAY010000043.1 GCA_018825785.1 Chloroflexota bacterium
CTCCTGGGGCACACACTGACGGTGGCCTTTCTGCCCCAAAGGTCCGTCCTTTGCATCACAACGCCTCAGGCGAGGGACCGCAGGCTCTTCCAGGGCCTGGCCCGGGAGCTGGAGGGGTGGGCCCAGGCCAAGGGTCTCAGCCTAGCCCGCTCGGCCTAGACCTTTTTCCCCTCCACGCTCAGGCACTTCACGAACTCCTTCCAGCCCCTGCCCTTGCACCTGGTGGCGATCTTGGCCGCGGCGAACTTCCTGTTCCGTTCCATCACCTTGTCGCTGGAGCGGATGACATTCGTCGGCCGGAACACGATCTTGCCCAGGGAGGGCCGGTAGAAGACCCTGGTCCCTGGAATACTGGTACCTCTGACCCTGCCGGCAGTAGCGCCCTTATGTGGTTCAGGCATGTTTCACCTCCTACCCCCAACTTTTACACCAGGTGCCTCTTCGAGACAAGGGGGGGTATACGGCTGTGGTAGAATAAAAATACATGGCCAGGCGGAAACCGGTGAACCTGACTACAGTGGAGCATTCTCTGCTGGCTGAGGCCAGGAGGTATGTGGTTGACGTTACAGGGGCGGATATTTCCTACGGGGCCCTGGTGGCCATCCTGTCCTGCGGGGTGCTGGCAGCCGACCGGGCTTCTGACCTGAGCATCGCCTGCCCCAACTGCGGCTACGGCGTCCGGTTCACCCTACTTCGCGGCAGAGGGACTTCAGGACCTCCAGGTCCTCCTCGGGCTTCAGGGAGGGCAGAAGGCGTTTCAGCTCCTTCCCGCCCTTGAAGGCTACGACCGTGGGGTACTCGGTCACCCCCAGTTTCTCGGCCACCTCCTGGCAGCCCGGGTCGGCCAGGTCCAGGGTGAGGGCTCCCAGGGGCGCCTCGGGGGACTCCTCCTGGACAGCGGTCATCACCCAGTCGTAGTAGTCGCAGGCTTCGCACTTGGCATCGGCGGCAGTTGCGAAGAGGGCCAGCACCATGGCGCCGGCCTCTTTGATCGTTTTCTCGGTCTCCTCCCAGGAGCAGGCAGGGGTTACTTCTTCGTCGGGCATTTTCCGCGCTTGGGGGAACACCCCCCCTTCAAGAGATATCCACAAATAGGACAGCTCATCTAGCCCTCCAGGGGCCTCATCCCGTAGCCGTAGACGCCGGAGAAGAAGGCCTGGGCCAGGTAGTACGCCTCGGGTGAAGGGTGCTCACTGGTGTCGCACCCGATCTCCCGGTGGCAGAAGGCCACCCGCCCGTCGCTCATCAGGCTGACGCTCCCCGCCGGCTTGCCCTCCCTGTCCAGCATCTCCACCGCCTTCTCCACCCCCACCGGCTCAGGGGAGTGGACGCCTGCCCCACGGCAGTCCTCCATCGCCCGGTCCCAGGAGCGCCTCACCGCCTCCCGGAAGGGGACCCTCTCCTCCTCCACCCTCCTCCAGGAGTCGCACATAACCCTCCGCCTTATCTCCCGGAAGTCCAGACAGACCTCCCGGGTCGCCGGCTCCTTGAGGGCTACCTGGCATCGTTCGCTGACGGGCATGTTATCCTCCCTTCTCCGGCCGCTGTTTTCCCCACCACTCGGAGAGCTGGCCCAGGGCCTCCTTGTTGGAGACCTCCCCCGTCTTCACCTTTTGGGACAGGGCCTCTATCTTGCTCATGACGGGGGGCCGGAGCTGCCTCATCTCAGTCCTGGCCTCCCTGGAGTGCTGCCGGGCCAGGGCGGCCGTGGCTTCCAGGTTCTCCAGGGTTTCAATTTCGTTCAGGTGGTGGCGCAGGTCCCTGCCTTTGGGGAGCCAGCGACGCACAAATTCCCTCTCGGGGGCAGCCAGGGTGGGGAGCTTGTCCGGGGCGGCATCCACCCGCTCCCAGATGTTGAGCTCCTCGACGCAGAGGGCCAGCCTGTCCTGGACCTGGGCGTCCTCCATGCCGGCGGCCCGGGCAAACCTCAGAGCCTCCGCCAGGGCCCCGGCGCAGGTGCTGAAATGGTCGCTGGTGCAGGGCCGGCAGCCGGTACCCCTCGTAGCTGATGTGGCGCTGGGGGGCGCAGTGGTGGCGGGGGTCCGGGCCTCTTCCTCTTTTACCGGGGAAGACGGCTCCGGGGCCGCGGCTTTCTTCGAGGACCTGAGCACCACTACTTTCAAGAAGTCTGAGGCTAGCTTGCTCCCCTGCTCTATGAGGTAGGCGGTGAAGTTTCTGTCCACGCCCCCACTATAGCTTTTGGGGAGGCGGGTCGTCAACCGGCCCCGGGGGTGCTAAAATGTGGCTGCAATGAAAGCTGAATGCAGGATGCAGATGCAGGATGCAGATGCAGGATGCGGGATGTAGAAAACTATGTATAAATGCTCCTGCGGCTATGAAACAGAGAAGGGACGCGTCTTCTCCGCCCACTTCAAGCACCACAAGGGCGATGAGCACAAGAGGCTGGGCTGGGTGGACCCGGCAACCGGGGTGATCTACCCCACCAGGCCGACGGCGAGAAAGGCGACAAAGACGCCAAAGGCGCCGGCTGCGCCCCCGCCGGTTCCCCAGGGAACAGTGCCGGCTACTGCCCTCAGCTCGGCCAGGCCGCCCGTTTTGTTCGACTTCGGCCAGGAGAAAATCCCCCTCAACCTCGGCGTCCTCTATGAAGCCTACCTGCTCTACAACGACATGAAGCGAAGGGGGATAGCAGGAGAGGACGAGTTCTCCGTCACCCTGATGGACGGCATAGTGCTCCTGTGGACACTAAGTGTGGGCCAGCCCGGAATCGAAGGGGATAAGGTTAAACTTACGGAGGTGAACTATGGGGCACGCCCTGGAAATGGTGAAAAAGAAGCGGGGGTTAAACTTGCCACCGGGTGAGGGCGACACCAAAGAGAAGCCGAAAGACCGCATACAGGAGCTGGAAGACCTGATCGCCCAGGAGCAGGACTTTAACAAAAGGCAGACTTTGGCCCTGCAGCTGCGCGAGCTAAACCTTCAGCGTGAGGTCCATGTAAGAGAGCTTGAGGACAGACTGAGGAGAGGAGGCAAAATGGGGGACGATAACGGCCAGGAAAAACAGGAGCAAGAGGAGCGAGAGAAGAGGGCAGTCGCAGAAAGGGATAGGCTGATGGGCCAGGCCAAGTCTCTCATCGACAGCGGCATGGCCCCGCAGCAGGTCGGGCAGATGCTCATGGGCCTGCCCGTCACTGCGGCCTCTGCAGGTGTGCCGACCCAGGGCATGAGCA
>JAHKAY010000044.1 GCA_018825785.1 Chloroflexota bacterium
CTATCTATTTCAGGAGAAATAGCCGTCACCAGACCTCTGGCCCAGCAGAACAAGGCCCGGGCCAGGGGTCTCCCCGGGGGACGGGGCGGGTCCGGGGCTGGCTTGCGAGTCTAAGGAGGAGGGGGCCTGACACCCGGCCGTCAGTCCTGCGGGGTCCCGCCCTTGGACGGAAGTCTCACCAAAAAGGGAATTCCTAGGGCCACGGAGGAATAGAAGATGGCAAGGACCGTGCTGGTCACGGGCGGGGCGGGGTTCATAGGCTCCCATGTGGTGGAGAGGCTATTGAGCCAGGGACACCACGTCGTGTGCCTGGACAACTTCGACGAGACCTACCCCCCGGCGCTGAAGCGAGCCAATATGCGTTCCGTTTCCTCCCATGAGCGGTTTGTGCTGGCTCAGGGCGACATTCGGGACAGGGCTTTCCTGGAGCAGACGTTATCTCGCCACAAGTTTGACGCCATTGTCCACCTGGCGGGCCTTTCTGGGGTCAGGGATTCCCTGGCCAAGGCGGCACTCTATGAAGAGGTCAACATCCGGGGCACCCTAAACCTCCTGGAGGAAGCCCGGGCCCACTCCGTGTCAAAGTTTGTCTTCGCTTCCTCCTCCTCGGTCTACGGGCTCAACGGCAAGTCCCCGCTTGAGGAAACCCAAAAACTGGACTCCCCCATCTCCCCCTATGCTGCCAGCAAGATAGCCGGAGAGCTCCTCTGCCACACCTTCAGCTACAACTACGGCCTCAAGAGCGTGGCCCTGCGCTTCTTCACCGTCTACGGGCCGCGCCAGAAGCCCGGGATGGCCGTCAGCCTCTTTACCAGCCAGATAGAAATGGGGGAGGAGGTCCCGGTCTTTGGCGACGGGACCTCCGTGAGAGACTACACCTATGTGGGGGATGTGGTCAGTGGCATAGAGGCAGCCCTCTCCTACCAGGGCCCGCCTTTTGAAGCGTTCAATCTGGCCTCGGGCCGGGAGGTAAGCCTAAACACCCTGGTCTCTCTCATAGAAGAGGGCATGGGGAAGAAAGCCCGGGTCAAGCATCTTCCTGCCCATCCCGGGGATGTCCGGGGTGGCCGCGGGGATTTCTCCAAGGCCAGGGCCCTCCTGGGCTACCAGCCCCAGGTGGACATAGACAGGGGTATACCCCTCTTTGTGGAGTGGTACAGGAATGCCCGGGTGGCCTTTGAGAACTAGAGGGCGGGTCTGCTTTGTGGCAGATAACCTCCTGGGCCCCCAGGATGAAGGGACAAGGAAATTCGCCTCTTCCCTGCTGGCGGCCTGGCCCAGGGACTGGGAGGTGCTGGCTCTCTCTCCCCGGGCATCCGGGCCGCATGACGGTGTCATCCCCCTTAAGACCAACAGGTTGCTGCTCGGCTGGAGGCTGAGGGAGAGGCTCCGCCAGTTCAAGCCGGGGATTGTCTGCTACGTACCCTCCTCCTCTGCCACCCTCTTTGGCCTCCTTCGCAGCCGGGTGCTCAAGCTCTATTGGCCCCAGGCCAAAGTGGTCCTGGTGGCCCTTCAACCCCACCCCTATGGATGGCTTGGCCGCACCCTGGCCCCCAGGTTGGCCCCGGACAGGATCCTGGTCCAGAGCCGGCGGACCGGGGAGGCCATGGGCCAGCTGGGCTTCCGGGTGGGCCTCCTCCCCGGGGGGGTGGATGCGGAGAGGTTCTCCCCGGTGTCAGGGGAAAGGAAGGCTGGCCTCAGGGCAAAGTACGGCCTGGACCCGGCGTCTTTTGTCGTCCTCCATGTGGGGCACCTGAGCCGGCTGCGGAATATTGAGTTTCTTCCCCGGGTGAGGCAGGCCCTGGGGTGTCAGGTCCTGCTGGTGGCCAGTAGCCTTCATAGTCAGAATCGGAGCCTGCTGGACCCCCTGAAGGAAGCGGGAATAGTGGTCCTTGACCGCTACCTGCCCCGCATAGAAGAGGTCTACCAGCTTTCAGACTGCTACCTGTTTCCCGTGCTTTCAGAACAAGCCTCCATAGAGGTCCCCCTGTCGGTCCTGGAGGCCATGGCCTGTAACCTGCCGGTCGTGGCTACCCGCTTTGGAGGCCTGCCCGACCTTTTTCAGGAAGGGCAGGGCCTCCTCTTTGCCACCGGGGACAGGGAACTCCTCTCCGCCCTGGAAAGGGCCCAGTCCGAGAACAGCTGCCACACGAGGGAGAAGGTGGCACCCTACTCCTGGCAGGCCGTGGCCCAGAGGGTTATCGCCCTGGCCCAGGAGGAGGCCCTGTGAGCACCCTGTCGTTACTGGCGGCCCGGCTGGTGACAGACCAGCCGCCCGTGGATGGGCTCCGGGAACCCCCGGAGGCCCTCCTCGAGCTGTTGAAGGAGAACAGGTATCCCCTCCTGGGTCTGATGCCTCACCCCGCCTGGAATTGGTTCTACAGGACCGAGAACTTCAAGAGGGAAAATGACGCCCATGAGGCCCTCCTTTCTTCCCTTGAGTCCGACTACTCTGGGGTTCAAGCATCTCTGGTCAATGAAGGCATTTCCCCCGTCCTCATCAAGGCGGCGCCTGCCTTCCCCTATACCAGCGACAACTTGGATGTGCTGGTGAGGCCAGAACAGGAGGCAAAGGCCAGGCTTGTCTTGACAAGATTGGGATACATTGAGCTAAAGATTGCGGAAGAGCCCCAGAAGTTCCTCTTTGCCCGGGTCAGAGAGGGAAGGATAACCTCAAAGCTCCATCTGCACACCCGCATCGGCTGGGGGGTAGGGTTCATGGACGAAGGGGCCTTGTGGCAAAGGGTGAGGCCTTATGGGGCGACCATGGTGCCTGCCCCTGAGGACATCGTCCTTATCACCGTGGCCCATAGCTTCTACGAGAACAAGAGGTTTACCCTGACTGACCTGATGAAACTGAGATGCTGCGCCCAGGGGGGCCTGGACTTTGACTACATGGAGAGGGTTGCCCGCTCCAGGGGCTGGGGCGAGGGGCTCTATTTCTGCCTTCTCCTCTGGGCCCACCTGGAGGAGCGCCTGTGGGGGCATGCATCCCTCCCCGAGCCGTCCATAGAGAGCTGGAAAACCCGCTTGAGTCCGCTTGCCTTGAGGTACTACAGGCGCCTGCTCCGCCGGGAGCCTGTCCTGCCCTTCCGGGTATCTTTCCTGTTCAGCAAGCTTCTTTACTACAAGAAGGTGTGGGAAGACCGGAAGGGGGGGTTGTGGGCCAAGCCCCGGGACACCGTCCTGACCCTGGTCCGGGGCGTAAAGGTGAAGGGCCGGCTGCACTTCCAGCCTCCATTCCTGGTCACCTTTAGCGGCGCCGATGGCACCGGCAAGACGCAGCACGCCATGGCCCTGGTGAGCGCCATGTCGGAGTGTGTCAAGGCGGAGTACTTCTGGAGCCGCTGCGCCTCCTCAGGCCCCTACCGGCTCCTGCGGGGGGCGGGGAGGCTTCTGCTCCGGCGCGGCGATGACGGGAGCAGGCCCTGGGTTGACCGCAAAGTCTCACTCTCCAGTCCCCTGCGGCGGGCGGTCTGGGTCTACCTGGTGGTGCTGGACCTGCTGTGGCAGTACTCGATCCATGTCAGGCTGCCCATGCTGCGGGGCAGGGTGGTGGTCTGTGACCGTTACGCATGGGACGCCGCCGCTGAACTGGAAGCCTCCCTGGCCCCTGGAGACTGGGCCAGCTGGCTGGCTATCCGGCTGCTCCTGGCCCTGAGCCCCAGGCCCAACATGAGTTTCCTCCTCCAGGCTCCCAACCCCGTCCTCGCCCAGCGCAAGCAGGAGCAGACAGACCCCCGCTATCTCTCCGCCCTCACCGAGGCCTACCAGAGACTAGCGCGGGCACACCCCTTCAGGGTCAACGACACAGGGGGAGACTTTGCCCCCCTGTCCGACGAGATAACCCGGGAGACCCTGGCCTGCTACATGGACCGCTATCACACTCTGCTCAATGGCCTTTTCCTCTCTAACCCCGCCCAGCTCAACCCGCGCCCGGAGGGAAGGCAATGAAGGTCTTGGTGGTTACCAACATGTATCCCAATCCGGAGCAACCTGCCGGTGGCATCTTCGTCCAGGAGCAGGTGAGGTCGCTGAGGGAAACGGGGATAGAGGTGGATGTCCTCTTCGTTAACGGCAGGAAGAGCCGCTGGAACTATCTCTGGGGTTTCTTCCGCCTGTGGGCGCGCCTCCTCAGCCGTCGCTATCAGCTTATCCACGCCCACTATGTCTACTCCGGAATTATCGCCCGGGCCCAGTTCTTCTACCCAGTGATAGTCACCTATCATGGGGTAGAGGTCTTCCTCAACAGGTTCAAGAACCAGGGTAGGCTCTGCCGCTGGCTGGCCCCGCTTGTTGACCGCGTCATTGTGGTATCCCCGGAAATGAAAACCCATCTCCGGCGGGGTCGGGTGATTGTCATCCCCTGCGGCATTGACCTGGAGAGGGTCAGGCCCATCCCCAGGAACGAGGCCCGACAACGGCTGGGCCTGTCCCCGGACAGAAAACTGGTCATGTCTGTGGGCTCCTACGCGCAAGGCTGTAAGAGGCCTGACCTGGCCGGGGCAGCCGCGCAGGAAGCCAAGGATAAGGACCCGGCCGTTGAGCTTATGTATGTCTTCGGCCGTCCTTACCAGGAGATGCCCCTCTTTTTCAACGCCGCCGACGTCCTGGTACTTGTCTCCGATGGGGAGGGCTCGCCCATGGTGGTCAAGGAGGCCATGGCCTGCAACCTGCCCGTAGTGGCTACGCCGGTCGGGGACATCCCCGAGCTCATTGGCGGCACCGATGGGTGCTTCCTGTGCGGCTGGGAACCCGGGGAAATAGCCGACAAGCTCCGCCTGGCCATCGGTTCGGGCAGGACCAAGGGGAGGGAGAGGATGGGGGAGATGGGACTGGAGAAGATCGCCTCCCGCCTTGTCTCGCTTTACCAGCAGGTTCTGCAGGAAATGGAGCGATAGGCATGGCAGACCAGCAGAGAAAGAGAAGGGTGTGCCTTGTCCGGCACTGGTACTACCCGCACGACAACCACCTCAAGCGGGACGCGGAAGCCCTCTTGGCCTCGGGGTGGGAGGCAGACGTGGTCTGCCTGAGGAAAATGGGGGAGAAGGCCAGAGAGGTGGTCAACGGGGTCCAGGTATATCGCATGCCGGTGGAGCACCACCGGGGCAGCCTTTGGCGGTATCTCTGGGAGTATTCCGCCTTCCTTCTCCTGGCCTTTTTCAAACTGGCCCTCCTTTCCCTCCGCCGGAGGTATCAGGTCATAGAAGTGAGCAATATGCCCGACATCCTTGTCTTCTCCACCCTGGTACCCAAGCTCCTGGGAGCCAAGGTGGTCCTCTATGTGCGAGACCCGATGCCCGAGAACTTCGCCGAGGTTTTCGGTGCTGGCGAAGGCCACCCTATGGTCCGGCTCCTGCGCCTGCTGCAGCGGGTGTGCATAGCCTATTCCGACCACACCATAGTAGTGGCTAAGACTCACAAAGAGAACCTCACGGCAAGAGGCATTGCCGCCACGAGGATATCAATTGTGGAGAACGTCCCTGATGAGGAAATCTTCCGCCCCGTACCCACCGTGCTCAAAGAGAACGGGCATTTCCGCCTCGTCACCCATGGCAGCCTGCTGGAGCGCTATGGTGTTCAGACGCTGCTACGGGCAGTACCCCTGCTTCTGGACGAAATCCCCAATGTGGAGGTTTGGATAGCGGGGGAGGGGGAATACCGCCCTCGCCTGGAGGCCCTGTGCCGGGAGATTGGGGTGGAAAACAGGGTACGCTTTCTGGGATGGGGCCCCTTTGAGGAGATGCCCCAAGTTATTGCCGGTGCCGATGTGGGAATAGTGACCGTGCAGTTTAAGGTCTACTGCTTGCCCAATAAGCTGTCCGAATACTTGGCCATGGGTAAGCCCGTGGTGGCCAGCGCGCACGAGTCCTTCAAGGCATATGTCCCGGAGGGGGCCGCCCTCTATTTCCGCCCGGGGGATGAGAGGGACCTGGCCCGCTGTGTGCTGGAGCTTTACCGGGACCCGGAAAAGAGAGCCTCGGTGGCGGCCCGAGGCCAGGCGGCCTACGAGCAATTTCGGTGGTCAGTCACTAGGCAAAAGTATCTGGCCGTCTTCGAGGGCCTGAGATGATAGCTACGACTCAGAGGGCCTGGTGGCCCCTAGCGGTGCCTTTCGCAATCATCTTGGCCATGGCTCTGGTGGTGGGGATGACAGTTTCTCCCTTGGAGCCCGCCTTGTTCCTGGTGCTGGCTGCCCAGGTGGTGATGGCCTTCCTAGGCTTCGTACACCGCCCGGCGTGGCTCCTGGCCTCCTTGACAGTGGGCCAGCTGACTTCGGCCAACTACATGGTGCCTGTGGGGGGATTGCAGGTCAGCACTAGGCTGGTGTGGACGATGGCGGCGCCAGTGCTCTTGTTGCCATACGTGGCCCGCTTCGGGCTGGATTTGGGCCCGCGCGCAAGGCGACTCATCACACCTATGGTTATCTTCTTTGCTCTGACCTTGCTTTCCAACGCCATCTATACTGACCCCGGATACACGTTCAAGTATTTTCGTTACACCGCCTTTTGGCTGGTCACGGTGTTTCTGTTTCCCGTCCTGGCCAGGGAGGAAAGGGACCTAAAGCTCTGGAGTGTCGTGGTTCTTATAGCGGGCACCATATCCGGGGTCTTAGCTGTGATGCAACACTACTCCATCTGGCGCGCATGGGATTTTATGGTCTCCCCCATTACCAGGTCTGGCTTCGGGAACAGAGCCCCAGGGCTGGCCGAGGCACCACCGCAACTGAGCTGGGGGCTGGCACCCATCATCGTAGTCCTGATAGGTGTCTTCTTCCTGAGCAGCATAAAGGGGAAAAAGGCCTGGTGCATGGTCGCCTCAGGCCTGGCCTTGAGCCTGGGGCTGTATTTCACCTATACCCGCACAGCGCCCTACGCCCTGGCCGCGGGGGGGCTGGCGATGGGGCTCTTCTTTGCGGGAAGGCTGAGAAGGGAATTCCTGCTAGCCCTGCTGCTGGTGGGGGCAGGGTTCTGGTGGTATACCGACATGGTGGGAAACCGCTATGACAGGACCAGCTTCACCGAGGACAGGAGCGGCGCCACCCGGATGGTCTTTTGGCAGGCAGGGCTGAATATCGTCAAGGCTAATCCCGTGCTGGGCATGGGACACCGCGACTATGAGAGCACCTCACTAGAGTACGAGGCCAGCATTAGCCCTTACTATCTCGAGCTCTTCGGGGCAGGCAATTCCCTGGGCACCAGCGCGGTGCACAACGACTTTCTCAACGTCTGGCTCTCCTTTGGTACTCCGGCCTTGCTCCTCTTTCTCTTCCTCTTCGGCGCTGTCTTCTGGAACTTCGTAGAGGCCTATCGCAGGGCAAGTAGTCCCTTCCTCAAGGGCCTTTCCCTGGGGGGTGCTGGGGCAGTGGTGACCTACGCTGTCAACGCCTTCCTGCATAACATCATGGATAGTTCGGCCCTGTTCTTTGTGCTGGCCGGCCTTTCCCTGGCCCTGACCAGTCTGGCCTGGAAGACCCCCGAGAAAGGATAGGATGGAAGATAAGCACATTGTGGTGGCCCTCTTTGTCAATGCCTTGGCGGTAGGGGGGGCGGAGCAGCAACTCCTGGAGCTGGCCCGGGGGATGGACAAGAGCCGGTTCAAGCCCATAATCGCAACCCTATTCCCCTTCTCGGGAGGAAAGCTGGAGGAGGAAGCCAGAGCTGCCGGGGTGGAGCTGGTCTCCCTGAATCGGCAGGGCTGGTTTGACCTTTGGGCCTTCTACAGGGCCTTCCGGCTGCTGCGCAAGAGAAGGGTGGATGTGGTCCAACCCTACCTTACCCCGGCTACCCTCTACGGCCTTGTCCCTGCCCTGGCAGCAGGCACCCCTGTCAAGATAGTGACGGAGCGTTGTGGTCTGCGCGCAAGGGCAAGCTGGCGCAACAGCCTCTACCGCAACATTGAGGACTTCCTCTCCCGTTTTGCCGACGGGGTGGTTCCCAACAGCCAGGCGGGCAGAGAATACGTACTGAAAAGAGGCCTCAAGCCGGAACGGGCAAGGGTGATCTACAACGGCATAAACCTGGACCGCCTGGTCTCGACTCCTGATAAGGTAGCACAGGTTCGGGCCCAGATGGGAGTCCCGCCCAATGGGAAGGTGGTGGGAATAGTGGCCAGCCTCTCCCCTCAGAAAGACCACCTGACCTTCCTCCGGGCTGCCAGGATAATAAGCCATGACCAGCCCCAGACCCGCTTTGCCTTGCTGGGGGATGGCCAGCTACGCCCCCTTCTGGAGGCAGAAGCTGCTGAGTTGGGCATAGCCCCCCTTGTTACATTTTGCGGCATTCAAAGGGATATCGGCTCCTACATAGGTAGCTTCGACGTGGCTGTCCAGTGTTCCGTGGACAAGGAAGGCTGCTCCAATGTCATTCTGGAGTCCATGGCCCTGGGCAAGCCCGTGGTGGCCACAGAGGTCGGAGGCAATCCAGAGCTAGTGGAGCCACGCGTCAGTGGACTTCTCGTCCCTCCCGGCGACCCCCAGGCCCTCGCAAGGGCGGTGACTAGCCTGTTGGAGGACCCCAAAAGGTGTCAGGCTATGGGGGAGAAGGGGAGGGCCAGGGTGCTCGCCAACTTCAGCAAGGAGCAAATGGTGGCGGACTACGAGAAACTCTGGCTGGAGCTATTGGAGAAAAAGGGGAGAAGCCGACAAAAATCATGGCCAGGGTAAGTGTAGTCATCCCAGCCAATAACCGGGCCCGCCTCCTCCCTGAGGCGGTGAACGGCGTCCTGGCCCAGACCTATCAGGACTTTGAGCTCATCGCAATTGATGATGGCTCCACCGACGATGGCTGGCCAAAGAGGCCGCCACTGGCTCGGCATTCAATATCAATGGGAAGCTTTCAGGGCCTGCCCGTGATTGCTCTTTCAGAGAGATGGCATCTCCCTGGTGATGAATGCGGCCAGGGGCTTTGCCCCCACGCGGCTCAAGCGCAGACTGGCGCAAACCCTGAGGGTTTTCCGCCTTTGGTGTGGTGCCGATGAGGAAATTGCCTGGAGGGAGGCCTCCCCTTTCTGGCACCCATCCTGAAAGAGGAGAATTCCTGGACCAGGAGAAACGTGTCAGGGGGGGACTTCCTGGCACTGAGAAGGAACGCGCCTGGAGTTTCATGCTCCTGGCAGTTGGGTCCCGGACAAGGTCCCAACTAGAGGAAAGGCTGTGCCACCTCCTCAAAGAGCCCCTGGACTGGCCCTATGTGCTGAGGGAGGCCCAGGACCAGGGCATCGCCCCCCTGCTGGATGAGGCCATAGACTCCCATCATCTGGATGACCTAGTGCCTACCTCCTGCCGCCTCCATCTCGGGAAGGCGAGGTCCTGGGTCCTCCATCGCAACCTTCTCCTTCTTTCTGAGCTGAAGAGGGTCCTGGGCCATTTCAGCACCCTGGGCATAGAGGCAATCCCCATAAAGGGACCCATCTTGGCCGAGACCCTCTACGGGGATCTCAGCCTGAGGCCGGTTTCTGATCTTGATATCCTGGTCAAGCCTGGAGCCCTACCCGTTTGCCGCGGAGCCCTAGCCTCCCTAGGCTATAGGAGTATTAAAGCGCGTGAGGAGGGCCATCCCTTTCATGACCCCCCGTACTACCTGCCAGGGTCGCCGCCCCTTCTCATTGAATTGCACTGGGCCCTAAGCGACGAGGCGCTGGTGCCCCTAGACCCGAAGGCCATTTGGGAGCGGGCAGGCTACGCCTCAGTAGATGGGGCGCGGATGCTTACCCTTTCCCCCGAGGATAACCTCCTCTTCCTGGCCTATCACCTCACTAAGCACGCCAATGGCGCCCTGCGCTGGCTTTCTGATGTTGCCCGGCTTCTGGAAAGACATGAAACCTCTCTAAGCTGGCCCTACATTGTCCAGGCCCTACCTTCTACGGGGACAAAGAACTTCCTCTACTCTTCCCTGGCCCGGGCCCATCGTCTTCTGGGTGCCCCTGTCCCCCTGCCTATTCTGGAATCTATCGCCCCTCGAGGGGCCCGGCGCTTGGGGTTGAACCTGATAGCAGGTGACCGTGTCTTCCTGGGGATTGAAAAAGCCCTGAGGGTTGAGAGACTGGGGCTGGCCCACTGCCTGATGCACGCAGGGGCGCGGCGGGTGGGGCACGCCTATTTCGAGCACCTTCTGGGGGGCGGGAAGAGGCCGGGGTGGCCGCGCCTTTTCAGGCGAGGGACGATCGGTGTGGTGCGGAGCGGGCTGGCCCTACTAACCGCCCTGGGGGAAACATGTGGCAGAAAGCTGATGGGAAAACAAAGGCGGAATGATAGCGCCTGACCGAATAGAACAGGTATTGCAGAGAGGCAGTCATTGAATACACCAAATAGCCCTTCCTCGGAATCCCGGGCACAGGCCAGCGGGGGCACGGCTGAGAAGGTGGTCCGGAACAGCTTCTTCAACCTGGCAAATGTTGCTGTCACTATTCCCCTTTCCTTCATCATTTCCATCATTCTGGCCCGAGGGCTGGGGCCGGAGGCCTATGGTACCTATGCCTTCTATATCTGGGTTATTTCCCTTTGCGGTTACATGGTGAACTTGGGCCTGGGGTCTGCGGCCATCAAATACATCTCCGAATATTCTGGAGGGGGCAAAAGGGAAGAGGCCAAGGGAATAATCTGGATGGTATTCAGGGGCCGTCTGCTGGTCGGTCTGGCCCTATCCCTGGCGATTCTACTCCTGGCGGTGCCTCTCAGTCATATCCTGGGAAAGGGACATAGCCCCCTCTTTCTGGTTTTGGTGGCCCTGGCAGTGGTGCCCTATAACCTCTACTATCTTCTCCAGTCTATCTTTGCCGGACTTCAGAAGTTTGAATATTGGACCATCCAGGCCCTGGTTACCATCCCCCTGCGCCTTGTCCTGGCCGTCCTTCTCCTTTACCTGGGGTTTGCTGCCATGGGGCAGCTCGCCCTGGACCTGTTTATCTGGGTGCTGGGTCTTGGAGTGGCTATCTTCCTTCTCAACCGGTTCATCCCGTTGAGGAGCCTCTTACGGGCCCCCCTGACCCCGGAGGCCTTCGCCAGGGCCCGGAAATACGCCGTGGCCATGACGGGCATCCTCCTGGCCCATTACCTCCTCTGGGAGCGTCCCGAGGTCTTCTTCTTGGGGCTCTTCCGTCCCGATGAAGAGGTGGGATTCTATAGCCTGGCGGTCAAGCTCCCCCGCTTCCTGATGACCCTGGTGCCCGCCGTATTGGCCGGGGTGCTCCTTCCTACCCTGTCGGAGCAGTTCGGGAAAGGGAACCTGGCCAAGCTAAAGACTGTCTATACCACCTCAGCCCGCTACCTTATGATCCTGGCCCTGCCCCTGGTAGCGGGGGGCATTGCCTTGGCCACCCCTCTGGTAAATGTGGTTTATGGGGCAGCCTATACCCCTGTTATCCGGACAATGGCTATAGTCTTTCTCCCGGCCGCTTTTCTTGTCTTTGTCACCCTTTGCCTCCATGTCCTCTACGCCATAGACAAGCCAGCCTATGCGCTTAGGGTGAATCTCGTGCTGGCCCCCCTGAACATAGGGCTCAACTTGCTCGTAATTCCCCGCTATGGCATCCTGGGGGCTGCTCTAGTTACCTCCAGTTTGCAGCTACTGTCCTT
Organism: Chloroflexota bacterium; assembly: GCA_018825785.1. Classification (NCBI taxonomy): domain Bacteria; kingdom Bacillati; phylum Chloroflexota; species Chloroflexota bacterium. The sequence goes on from JAHKAY010000044.1 coordinate 11,576, forward strand.
TCCTATATACATCTGGCTAGTCTACAGGGAGACCAGGGCCCTCTGGCCCTTGGCCGACGGGGCCAGGACAGCCCTGGCCGCTTCCTTGATGGGCCTGGTCCTGTTTTTGGTGTATAGCTTGTGGGGCAACCTTCCTGCACTTGTCTTAGCTCTCTCCTTGGGGGTCCCTGTGTATTTCCTGGGACTAGTGGCTGTGGGGGCTCTCCGCCCAGGGGACCTGGCTACTCTGGCCAAGGCCAAGGAAATTCTCCCCCGCCGACTGGCTGGCCCCTACCAGAAGGTTCTGGGAGTGATGCAGGGGATAGTCAGGGAAGAAGGCTTTCTCCCCTCATGGATAACGGGGAGCGCGAGGAAGCGATGACAGGGGGGAAATGGCATGAGGCTTCACCAAGTGGCCCGCGTAAACAAGTGGAGTGCCACGTTTCTGTTAGCCATGAAGCTTAGGACGAAACGCGTAGTCAAGCTTAGCTCGAAGCTTTTCTTTCTTGCAATGTACTACTCGTTTGCCAGATATCTTCCTGTTTCCTATAAACCATATGGAGGGAGAATTGCGAGAAAAGTAAGATATGTTCTTTGCAGACACATTTTTGACAAATGCGGTAAGAACGCGAATATCGAACACGGTGTAGACTTCGGTAGCGGAAGCGGGATAGAAATTGGCGACCATTCGGGTTTGGGTATAGATTCCCGGATCGGTCTTGTGAAGATTGGCAAGGATGTGATGATGGGCCCGGAGGTCATGATAATCTCTCGCGAGCACATATATTCTGACTTGGAGAGGCCAATGAGAGTGCAAGGTGGTGTATCAGAGGCAGTCATCATTGAGGACGATGTCTGGATAGGCGCGCGTGCCATAATCTTGCGAGGCGTGAGAATTGGACGGGGATCAATCGTGGGCGCAGGGGCGGTTGTGACTAGGGACGTACCCCAACATGCAGTGGTAGGTGGTAACCCCGCCAGAATCCTGAAGTATCGGCTCAGGTCAGAAGATCCCATCTGAATTAGGCCAAGAAGACCCTTCTGTCTTAGCTAATTGCCAACTTGACCAGCCTAGCTATGGCCGCTCTCACCTGCGCGTGCCTCATGGGGACTGGACTCGACTACCAACAGTTGGGTCGTCAGTACTATCACTGCTGGAACGAACGGGCTATTGAACGGCTTCCCACTTTTGTTTTAGACTTGGAGCGGTCAAGATATGGTTGAGAAGATGTCAAGAGTAGTTAATTTCATCAGGGTTCTTTTGCCTTCCCTTGGGTTCCTCGCCGTGTGCCGGGCCCAGTCCCAGTTTGGTCAGCACCAGATGCCGGAGACCCACATTCCAATAGGGAGCTTCACGGTTTGATGCGGAAGGGCGGGCTCGGGACAGTGAGGCTGCTGGCGGGCGCCGCTCTAGTTCTGCTTGCCCTTGCCCCGATACTGCCCGCAGCCCCGGCGTCTGCCCAGGTGCCGGGGACTCTTACGCTGGATGCAAACTTCCACACCATATCAGTAGTGGCTAGTTTCTCCCAAGCGCCTGCCACTACCACACTCGAATATAGGAGGATTTCCGACTCCACCTGGCGCTCTTACGATAGCCGCCTCATCTACGTTGACACGCGAGCTTCGACGCCAAGGGGGACGAACTGGACGGCAAACACCGCCAAGGCCAAGATCTTCGGCCTCAGCCCCAATATCACCTATGATGTGCGCATCACTTTTGATGGTACATCCGTTCTGACTGGGCAAATTACCACGCTGGACACAACGCCTCCTGAACCATCTCTAAGGACTGTCTATGTGGCTACCGATGGCAACGACGCGAATAATGGCTTGGCTCCCGAGACACCGAAGCTAACGATTAACGCTGCTTTTGCCATGGCCCAAGCTGGGGACCGTATCTGGATTAAACCCGGCACTTACGTACTAACATCTCAAGCAGTTCTTGGCGCAAACGGTACAGCTGACAACTGGATACGGGTCACGAAATGGGAGGGAGAAGCCGGGAATGTAATAATAGAAGGGAATGGGTTAATAAATGGCGTCATCCTTCTCTATGGTAGTTACCAGCGCCTTGACCACTTGACTATCCGAAAGGCAGGGAATGAGGTTGTAGGAGTAACCTCATATCCATTTGGGCTAAAATCATGGCGCTGGCTCGACAACAATACAATCACCGACTGGGATATAGAGTCACCGTTTGGTGATGCCTATGCGGGAATTTATGCCTCCGGCAACTCCGAGCGGACGATCATCGTGGACAATTACCTCAAGAGAAGAGATGTGGTAGCCGGCAACCAGAATGGGACTGGCCATGCTATTTGTGTAAAGCAGGAGACTGGAGGGACAGACCCGACATTCGGGGGAAGACATATTGTTTGGCATAATACCGTCATAGGCGGTTCGGATGGTATTTCAGATATGGGTGAAGGTGATGTACGAGGAGGTTGGTATAGGAACTCAGACATCTACGAGAATAATATAAGCTGGGTCTGGGATAATGGCATCCAGTTTGATGGGGCAGCTATGAATGTCGCTGCCTGGGATAATGTTATTCATAGCAGCATGAGTGCCATATCTCTTGACCCAATCACAATAGGACCAGCCTACAGTATACGAAACCAGTCTTATGACCTTAGAGACCTGGGCGGACCTTGGGGAGCAGGTAGAGTAGGGTACAAAGCTGGTAATTCCTCTAACGGTATGTGGTACTTAATACATGAAAGTCAGTACCTCCAAGCCGAGGGTGGCGTTACTCCTGGTAACAATGTCGCGCAGGAGAACTCTGGCCTTGCCAGCTTTATGATCTTGAACTCTGCCCTTATGTCTGACAGATATGTTATTGAGACTACTAGTATGGTAGGAAACGGCGGTATAGCTGTCACGGACTACAACGTGATGTATACTACAGACAGTGCCAAGTTCGTGCAGTGGTGGTACACCAGGTACCTCAACTTGGGTGCCTATAAAGCAGGAACAGGCAATGAGGCAAATGGTTGGTCCAGAAACATGGCTAGCCTCGACTGGGTAAACGCTGCCAATGGTGACCTCAGACTTGTACAGAGTTCACCCCTTATTGATGCAGCCGCAGTGATAGATGGTATCAACAACAATGTAGAGGACGATACCTGGAACTACAGTGGTTTCGCTCCAGACATAGGGGCTGTAGAATCACCCTTCACGGGCCCTGTTCCCACACCTACCCCCACCCC
>JAHKAY010000045.1 GCA_018825785.1 Chloroflexota bacterium
AACTCCCTTGAGTTGACTGACATGGCAAGCAGATTGTGGTAGAGTCAGGGCATCTGATTTCTTGGAGGCCAGAATGCGCGGCAAAGTAGAGAGACAGGTGACAATGCTGAGTTCCCTGACGCCTGACGAACTGGTACCTCGAGACCACCCCATCCGACACATCAAGCCCATTGTAGACGAGGCCCTTCCTTACCCTGAGCCAGGCCCAGGAGGAGCAGGCGGGGGCTCTGGCCGCCAGGATAGGGAAGAACCTGGATGCGCTGGGCTTCAACCAGAGGCAGGAGCTCTTGCGGCTTCTGGTCGAGAGGGTATACCACAGGGGCACAGAATTGGAGATATCAACGATCATCCACCTCTCGGCAGACACGCATCAATTGCATCCACTCCCCCGAGAGGGGGCCAGGGGGTGAGGTATAGGCCCCTGGAGGATATGCACTCAATGTACCCTGATTCAGGTGACGGGACACCAGGGGGTTATTCCTCTGTGGGATATACCAGGTCCAGGGCGGCCTCAAAGGCCCTCTTGAACCTCTCCTTCCCATCACTGTCCCAGCCGGAGGCGGGGTCGGGAAGTTCGTGGAGCAGGCCCGAGAGGGCGGGGTGGAGCCTTCCGGGGGAGGAAGGCGCGGGCTCCTTTCTTCTGGGGGCCTTCCTTCTGGCCCGGGGGGCCAGCCGGGGCTTGGCCCTCTGGAGGATAAAAGAGGAAAGGGGCAGGCCGGCCTCGGCGGCGCTGGCCACAAAGAAGCTGAGGCACTTCCGCCCCACATCCCCAGTGGCCCCTGCCTGGGCAAACCTCTCCCCCAGCTCCGCAGGGGTGGCCCGGGAGAGGTCCAGGCCCTTCAGAATAGGGGCGTAGGCCTGCTCCAGGATGGCCCGGAGGAGGACCCTTTTCCTTTCCCTATCGGCCTGGACCAGTTGGACGAGCCTCTCGGTGGGGGCATTGCTCTCCTCTACCAGGGTTAAGAACCTCAGGGCTGTTACCAGCTGGATTCCGGTGCTGCCGGAGAATTTTGTCCCCCAGTAACTGCGGTCAATTCTGGACGGAATCCCGGACTTCAGGCTCTCCAGGAAATTGCGGAAGGTCCGGTAGGAAACATAGGGGGGTAGCCGCTTGCCCTCGTGTCTCAGCATCGCCAGAATTATGCCATACCAAATTCCAAAAGACAATGCCAGAAGGATTTTCGTGGACGAAATTTGTCGTTGGGAATGGTATTTCTGTATTATGATTTCTGTTTGGTCAAATAGGAAGGGGAAAATTAATGAAGAACAGCGCTGAAACGGAATTTAAACAGAACTCTTACTCTGTCCAGGACATTCAGGTGCTGGACGGGCTGGAGGCTGTGAGGCGGCGGCCGGGGATGTATATCGGCAGCACTGACCAACGGGGTCTGCATCACCTGGTGTATGAGGTCGTCTATAACAGCGTGGACGAGGCCATGGCGGGCTTCTGCACTAGGATACGGCTGCGGCTGCTGCCGGATGGGGTGGTGGAGGTGTGGGATAACGGGCGGGGTATACCGGTGGGCGTCCATCCCGCCACGGGCCTCTCGGGGGTGGAGACGGTGATGACCCGCCTCCACGCCGGGGCCAAGTTCGGGGGGAAGGCCTACCGGGTCTCCGGCGGGCTCCACGGCGTGGGGGCCTCGGTGGTGAATGCCCTCTCCTCCTGGCTCCGGGTGGAGGTGAGACGGGAGGGCAAGGTCTATCGCCAGGAATACAAGTGCGGCGACCCCGTTTCCCCCCTGAAGGAGACAGGGGAGGCGGAGGACGTGGGGACCACCGTGGCCTTCTGCCCCGATGGGTCCATCTTTCCCTCCCTGGACTATGACTTCCCGGTCATAGCCGAGAGGATGAGGGAGATGGCCTACCTCAACAGGGGGCTGGAGATAGCCCTGCTAGACGAGAGGACGGAGAGCATCCAGGAGAAGACCTTCTATTTTGAGGGGGGCATTGCCAGCCTGGTAAAATACGACCTGAACCGGAACCGGAGCTCCCTCCACCCCCCCATCCATATCAACGGCGCCATCAACAGCACGGTGGTGGAGGTGGCCATCCAGTATAACGATGGCTACGCGGAAAATGTCCTGAGCTTTGCCAACTGCATCAATACCGCCGACGGCGGGAGCCACCTTACCGGCTTCCGCTCGGCCCTGACCCGGGTCCTCAATGACTGGGCCCGGAAGAGCAAGGTCCTCAAGGAGGAGGATGCCAACCTCCAGGGGGAGGATGTGCGGGAAGGTCTCGCGGCGGTGGTCTCGGTGAAGCTGTCCGAGCCCCAGTTTGAGGGCCAGACGAAGGGGAAGCTGGGTAACCCCGAAATAAAGAGCCAGGTGGAGGCGGTGGTGGGGGAGAAGCTGGAACGCTACCTGGAGGAGCACCCCCAGGAGGCCAAGGTCATCCTGGAGAAATGCTTCATCGCCGCCCGGGCCCGGGAGGCGGCAAAGAAGGCCCGGGAGCTGGTCATGCGCAAGGGGGCCCTGGAGCTGGGCACTCTCCCCGGCAAGCTGGCCGACTGCTCGGAGAAGGACCCAGCCCTCTGCGAGCTCTTCCTGGTGGAGGGGGAATCGGCGGGGGGCTCGGCCAAGCAGGGCCGGGACCGCCGCTTCCAGGCCATCCTCCCTCTCAAGGGCAAGATAGTCAATATAGAAAAGGCCATCCAGCCCGACAGGAAGCCCACCTGGCATGAGATACTGCAGAAGGTCCTGGAGCACGAGGAGCTGAGGGCGCTGGCCCTCTCCCTGGGGGTGCTGAACGGAGAGGACCTGGAGCTGGCCCGCCTGCGCTACCACCGCGTCATCATCATGACCGATGCCGATGTGGACGGCTCCCATATCCGCACCCTCCTCCTCACCTTCTTCTACCGCTTCCTCCTGGAGCTCATCACCCGGGGCCATCTCTACATCGCCCAGCCCCCCCTCTACCGCATCCAGTCCGGGAAGGAAGTCTCCTGGGTCTATAGCGAAGGGGAAAAGGAGAGCTGCTTGAAGAAGCTGGGCCACAAGAAGGTGGAGCTCCAGCGCTACAAGGGGCTGGGGGAGATGAGCCCGGAGCAGCTCTGGGGGACCACCATGAACCCGGAAAGCCGCACCATCCTCCAGGTCACGCTAGAGGATGCCAAGAAAGCGGAGCAAATCTTCCAGGACCTGATGGGCGCCGAAGTCCTCCCCCGCAAGCAGTTCATCCAGGCCCACGCCAAAAGCGTCAGGAATTTGGATATTTAGGCCTAGCTTGGCTGTTGGTTCGAATCCAGCCCGGGGACAACGGGTTAGTCGAATCTGATGTAGAGGAGGCTACGGAATGCTACGTCCACCCATACCCATAAGCGGTTGGGACGGGCAACTGCCTCTGAACATAGCGAGGAATGAAGAAATATGGTGGGAAGTCTTTCCTCGCATTAGACCCAGCTTGCCACCTAAGCTTCTTCAGCTTCTGCCTGGTGTGGCTAAACAGTCTCCGTCTCGTGAGATGATAGGCAAAGTTGTCCTGGTAGCTGCCACAAGGGAAAACTTGAGAGCTAAGTTCGGGATTGTAGGAGGTCCGTTACTAAATGACTGGGGTTGTTATTGTACTGAGATGAGAGACATGGGGCGGAGTGTGTATATGGCAGGGACCGCCACCAAGCCTTATCTTAATTTTAGTGTTTCCTTCGGTTTGTTTGCATCGGTATGCCTGAGATTTTATATAAGGGTAGACCGACAACTAAACCTAAGTTCGGTGGAACTGGAAAAGCTTGACCAAAACCTGAAAGGCACACTCAAAGAACTGGGCATCTTGGAAGAGTGCGAAGTAGAGATTTCAAGCTTCCAGCGTGGTTCTTGGGAAAACGGTTTGGACATCACTTTCAAGGCAGCCGTATGGCTCAGCTCAAATCGTGAAGAAGCTCTTGCCAGCATTTGGGGAATTCAGCCTTAAGAGGAAGCAATGGGGCTAGTTGGAATCATTTTGATTTTACTTAGCTTGATGATGGCCTTCTCAGGGTATCGAGCGAAATACCGGCTTGATCACATTGACGAGTTTCATTCACGAGGTATCGAGGTCATAGAATACAACTACCACATCTTATTCCGCTATACGTGGTGGATTGGCGCAATCGCTGGGATTATTCTGCTCATAGTAGGACTGGCTTGATAGTGTTTAGACAAAGCCGTGTGCCAATTTCGCTGCGCGTTAATGCGAATCTCACGTCCCATCTTACCATTATGCTTGGAAAGCCTTTGAAATCACATCAGACTAGCGCCGTTTGGACATGGCTGTTACGCTCAGGGATGCTAGCAGGCAACTCTTGACCTTATCCCGCACCGGCACGCTCGGCGCCGTTAGGCCGGGGGGTGGTTTAGCTTACAGTCTCTTGTAAGTAGACTCTTTGCGCCGGGCTACCCTTGCGATGGTGACCAGTTGGGCTTCATCGTCTACGGCATACACGAGCCTGTGCTGCCCCGCCCGAATACGCCATAGACCGCTCTCAGCCAGCTTCTTTACCCTCGGTGGTCTGGGAGTGTTTCCCAGACGGTCGATAGACCGGGCGACTTCTACCTGTGCCTCTTTGGGGAGAGATAGCATCTGCTTTTGGGCAGCAGGATGAATCTCTACCTCATGGGCCAAGATGTTTCCTCTTGAACGTCTCCCAGTCCAGAGTACCCCTCTTGTCCTTCAACGCCTTCAGCCCTTCCCGAATATCTTCCTCGTCCTCCAGTATCTCCACAGCGGCATCGCGGAGAAGCTTGGCCATGGAAGTCCGCTGCTCAAAAGCCAGACGGCGTAGCCTCTCATGCTGCTCTTCAGTAAGGAAGATTGTGGTCCGTTTTAGCGCCGTTCCCATCGGTTACCACCTCCTGGCGCAAAATAGCATGTAGACATCGCTATGTCAATATGTCATTATAAGCAAACCGATTGGCGAGAGGCAGCCAGCCGGCCTTCAGGAAAGCAGGTTAAGGGACTGCCTCAGCCTCTCCAGGCAGCGTTCTTTGCCCAGGATGGCCATGGTCTGGAAGAGGGGCGGGGCGGCGGTGCGCCCGGTAACGGCTACGCGGATAAGCCCAAAGTAGGGCCCCGTCCCCAGCCCCAGCTTCTCGGCCAGGGGCCGCAACTGCTTTTCCAGCCCTTCGGCGCTGAACTCGGAGGCTGCCAGGCTTTCCAGGGTGAGCTCCAGGGCCTCCCGGGCCTTCTCCGGGGAGAGCTTGCTGGTGAGTAGGGCGGGGTCGTACTCCAGGTGGGGGAGGAGGAAGAAGTCGGCCAGATAGACGGCCCCATCGGGCTGGCCTGAGCCCAGGGTCCGGGCCCTCTCCTGCACCAGGGGGGCCAGGCGGGCCAGATATTCCTGGGACAAGGGGCGGGGAACAGAATCAGGCAGGCCCCTCTCCAGGAAGGGTAGAATCCGCTGGGCAAACTCCTCGGGGGAAAGTTTGCGGATATAGACCCCATTCATCCAGTCCAGCTTCTCCCGGTTGAAGATGGCGGGGTTGAGGCCCACCCTGTCCAGGCTGAAGTCCTTCACCAGCTCCTCCTGGGAGAAGAGCTCGGCGGTCTCGTCCAGGGACCAGCCCAGGAGGGCCAGGAAGTTGACCATGGCCTCGGGGAGGTAGCCCTGCTCCCGGAAGTCGCCTATAGCGGTGGCCCCGTGGCGCTTGGAGAGCTTGGAGCGGTCGGGGCCCAGAATCATGGGGAGGTGGGCAAAGAGGGGCGGGGTCTTCCCCAGGGCCTGGTAGAGGAGGAGGTGGCGGGGGGTGGAGGAGAGCCATTCATCGGCCCGCAGGACATGGGTTATCCCCATCAGATGGTCGTCCGCCACATTGGCCAGGTGGTAGGTGGGGTAGCCGTCGGACTTGAGGAGCACGAAGTCGTCCAGGGTCTGGTTTTGGAAGACCACCTCACCCCGGAGCAGGTCATTGAAGCGGGTCTCCCCGCTCAACGGGGTGCGGAAGCGGACGACGGCCCCTTCCTGGGGGCCCAGGCCCAGCTCCCGGCAGTGGCGGTCATAGCCGGGTGGGAGCTTCTTACTCATCTGCTCCCGGCGCATGGCCTCCAGGCGCTGGGAGGAGCAGGAGCAGTAGTAGGCATTGCCCTGGTCCACCAGGCGGCGGGCGAGGTCCTGGTATATCTGCCGGCGCTCTGACTGGATATAGGGGGCATGGGGCCCCCCCACCTCCGGCCCCTCGTCCCAGTCCAGCCCCAGCCAGCGCAGGCCCTCCAGGAGGGCCTCCTGGGCACCGGGGACCATCCTCTCCACATCGGTGTCCTCAATGCGGAGGATGAATGTCCCCCCGTGGTGGCGGGCGAAGAGCCAGTTGAAAAGGGCGGTGCGGATATTCCCCACATGGGGGAAGCCCGTGGGGCTGGGGGCAAAACGGGCCCGCACCCTCATAGCCGGGCTATTTTAGCAGAGGAGTCTTTCAGGGACAAAGCCTTAAGCCCCCCTTCCAGGTCGGGGGGGAGGGGGGAGGTGAACTCCAGCCATCTCCCCTCCCGGGGGTGGCGGAAACCTAAGTAGCAGGCATGGAGGAACTGGCGGGATAGATAGGGGGATTTTGCCCCGTATAGCCTGTCCCCGACCACCGGATGGCCGAGGTTGGCAAAATGGACCCTTATCTGGTGGGTGCGGCCGGTCTCGGGGGAGACCTCCACCAGGGAGAAGCCTTCCATGGGGCGCAGGACCCGGTAGGAGGTGCGGGCCTCCCTTCCCCCCGGGACCACTGCCATCTTCTTCCGGTTCCCGGGGTTCCGGCCCAGGGGGGCCTCGATTATCCCCTGCTCCGGCATCACCCTCCCCCGGACCAGCACCAGGTATCGCTTCTTCACCCTCCTGGCCTTCAGCTCACGGGAGAGAAAAAGCCGGGCGGGCTCGTGGCGGGCTATCATGATGAGGCCCGAGGTGTCCATGTCCAGCCGGTGGACGATGCCGGGGCGGGGGGAGGCCATGAGGGAGAGCTCAGGGTAGCGGAAGAGGAGGGCGTTTACCAGGGTGCCCGAGGTATGGCCCGGGGCCGGGTGGACGCAAAGCCCCGCCGGCTTGTCCACCACCACCAGGTCCCCGTCCTCATAGACGATTTTCAAGGGGATGGGCTCGGGGAGGAGGGTGGAGGGGGCGGGGGGCGGGACGGTGACCATGACCTCATCCCCCCGCTTGAGGCGGAGGGAGGGGCGGGCCTCCCTTTCCTGAGTTTCCACATAGCCCCCGGAGACCAGCCTCTGGACCTGGGAGCGGGAGAGGCCTGTCCTCCGGGCCAGGAACCGGTCCAGCCTTTCCCCCTCCTCTTCTGCCTCCGCCTGGTATATGGTGCTCAAGCCTTTCCCCGGAGGACGAGGTATAGGACTATGACCGAGCCCACCACCACCGCCGAATCGGCCACGTTGAAGATGGGCCAGACGCGGACATCCAGAAAGTCGGTGACATAGCCCATCCGCAGGCGGTCCACCAGGTTACCTATCCCCCCTCCCAGGACCAGCCCCAGGCTGGCCCGCAGGGCCAGAGAAGGAAGGCGCCGGTAGAATAGGAGCACGAAGAGAAGGACGGCTGAGTTGAGAAGGACAAGGAATATGGGGTTGGCGGTGACCCCGAAGACTGCCCCGGCATTTTGGATATGGGTCAGGCGGAGTGGGGCATCGGGAGGGAGGGACTCGCCCAGGGCCAGGTTCTGCCTCACCCAGGCCTTGCTGAGCTGGTCTGCTATCAGGACCCCGATGGCCGGCAGGAAAAAGGCCAGCTCCCTTGAACCGCGCATCAGAGAGAGTATAGACCTTTGTCGCTCCCTACGCTAGAGAGCGCGAAGGGCAAGGGGGCTCCTTCTTTCGGGCCTACTCAACCACCCTGAAGTATTCGGTTGCGGTGGCCCGCCCGCCGTCCTTCTCTGCCGTGACTACTATTCTGTAGCTACCCCCCGCTGTGTTGGCACCCACTGTCCAGTTCCATTTGACATTTCCTTCAGCATCGGCGGGCTTGGGACCAAGCCCTTGTGCCGTGCTCGGGCCTGTCTGATAGTAGACCGCGATGTTGCAGTCAGCCCCGGGGGCTGTCCTGGCCTCCAGGGTGGCTTGGCCTCCCCGGGCCACCGGGGAGGTTACGGAGACTATCACCAGAGAAGGGGTCAACGGGGTAGGGGTAAGTGCTGAGGTAGAGGCAGGAGTTGGAGTGGCGGTAGGCGTTGGAGTGGATGACGGTGTCAATGTAGGCGTAGGTGTAGCCGTCGGTGCAGGCGTAGCTGTCGGCGTGGCGGTGGAAGTGGGAGTCCGGGTAGGTGTGGGGGTCGGGGTTTTGGCCCCACCGCCACAGGCAGCCGCCACCAGCAACCCGCTGGCGAGCACCCCAGCGATAAGCCACATCCGCGACATGGGCACCTCCTTATATGGTTTCGCTAGCCTATCTCCTCTCTCCCCACCACTTCCTGAGGCGCTCGGCGAGCTCTTTCTCCCAGCCCTGGTCCGAGGGCCGGTAGTAGCGCTTGCCCTTGAGGGAAGGGGGAAGGTAGTCCTGGAGGACGAAGTGGCCGGGGAAGTCGTGGGCGTATTTGTATCCCTTGCCGTAGCCCATGTCCCGCATCAGCCCGGTGACGGGGTTGCGGATGGGCAGGGGGACGGGCTCGTTCTTTGTCTTCTTCACATCCTCTTGCACTTCGGAATAGGCTGCGTAGAGGGCGTTGGACTTGGGGGCCGTAGCCAGGTAGACGGTGGCTTCGGCCAGGGCCAGGCACCCCTCGGGCATGCCCACGAAGTGGACCGCCTGCTGGGCAGCCATGGACACCACCAGGGCCTGGGGGTCGGCCAGGCCCACATCCTCGCTGGCGAAGCGGATGAGGCGGCGGGCGATGTAGAGGGGGTCCTCCCCCGCCTCCAGCATCCTCCCCAGCCAGTAGAGGGCGGCATCGGGGTCGGAGCCCCGGAGGGCCTTGTGGAGGGCGGAGATGTGGTCGTAATGCTGGTCCCCCTCCCGGTCGTAGAGGAGTGCCCGCTGCTGGAGGGCATCCTCAACGGTGGCCAGGGTAATGAGGCGCTTCCCGTCCTGCTGGGGGGAGGCAAAGGCGGCCATCTCCAGGCCGTTGAGGGCCACCCGGGCATCCCCTCCGGCCATGAGGGCCAGGTGCCCCAGGGCCTTTTCCTCTATCTCCACCCCCATCCCCCCCAGGCCCCGCTCCTTGTCTTTCAGGGCCCTCTCCACCAGGGCCTTTACCTGTTCTTCTGTGAGGGGGTGGAGGGCGAAGATACGGGCGCGGGAGAGGAGTGGGGAGATGACCTCAAAGGAGGGGTTTTCGGTAGTGGCCCCGATGAAGGTAACGGTGCCGTCCTCCACATGGGGCAGGATGGCATCCTGCTGGGCCTTGTTGAAACGGTGGAGCTCGTCCACGAAGAGGATGGTCCTCTGGCCGGAGAGGCCCCGGCGCTCCCTGGCCTCATCCACCACCCGCCTCAAATCGGCCACCCCGGCGGAAACCGCGCTCATGGGGGAGAAGTGGGCCCTGGTCATCTTGGAGACGACAAACGCCAGGGTGGTCTTCCCCGAGCCCGGAGGGCCCCAGAAGATAAGGGAGGGGAGCTGGTCGGCCTCGATGCTCTTTCTCAGGACCCTTCCCTCCCCGATGATGTGCTCCTGGCCCACCATCTCGGAGAAGTCCCGGGGGCGCATCCGGGCGGCCAGGGGGGCCTCCTGCTTCAGGACCTCCTCCCGGGCGTGCTCAAAGAGGTCCTTCACCTCTCCCCCGCCCCCACCGCCTTTGCCCACGGCAAAAGCATATCAAGGCTGGGTAGGCCTGTCAAAAGCGGGGTTGTCTATTGATGTCATTCTGAGGAGTCCCGATGAATTGGGACGACGAAGAATCTCCCAGATTCTTCGCTTCGCTCAGAATGACAAAAGGGGGTTCCCAGAGACCTATATACGGCCGATTGACCGGGCTATCCCTGGTTGTTAGACTTGGCCGGATGATAATAATCGGGCTTACAGGGGGTTTTGGCTCGGGGAAGAGCACGGTGGCGGGGATGCTCCGGGAGCTGGGCGCACGGGTCATAGACGCCGATAAGGTGGCCCACCAGCTCTACCAGCCGGGGACCCCTGCCTTTGACGAGGTGGTCCGGGCCTTCGGCAGGGAAATCGTGGGCGAAAACGGGGAGATAGATAGAAGGAAGCTTGGCCAGAAGGTCTTCGGCAACCCCCAGGCCCTAAGGAGGCTCAACGCCATCCTGCACCCCCGGATATCCGACCGGGTCATAGAAATCCTGGAGGTGTGGCGGGGGGAGGGGGTGAAGGTGGCGGTGGTGGAGGCGGCGCTGCTCATTGAGGCCGGCTGGGGCCCCCTGGTGGACCGGGTCTGGGTTACTGTGGCGTCGGAGGCCAGGGTGAAGGAGAGGCTCCGGGCCAGCAAAGACCTCACTGATGAGGAAATAGAGGCCCGCCTTGCCTCTCAGATGCCGGTGGAGGATAAGGCGAAGCGGGCCGACGTGGTGATAAGCACCGATGGCTCCCTGGACCAGGTGAGGGAAGAAGTAGAAAGGCAGTGGCGGAGGCTGGCCTAATATAGCATCTTGACAAGGTGTTTGTCAGGATGCCTGACAAACACTTGACAGAAGCCTTGACAGGCTTTACAATATGGCCGATATGGGGAAGGACTATTATGCCATTCTGGGGGTAGGGAGGGGGGCCACGGAGAAGGAGATAAAGCAGGCCTTCCGGCGGCTGGCCCGCCGCTACCATCCCGATGTGAACCCGGGGAAGAAGGAGGCCGAGGCCCGCTTCAAGGAGGTCAACGAGGCCCATGAGGTCCTCTCCGACCCCGAAAAGAGGCAGAAGTATGACCAGTTCGGGGAGGGGTGGAAGCAGGCCGGGGCCTTCTCTCAGGGCTCTCAGGGGCCCTTTGCGGGGGCAACTGTATTCGGCCCGGAAGGCTCCTCTGATACGGGGGAAATCATTTTTGAGAGGCTTTTCCAGGACCTGGGCATAGGCCGGAGGCGGACCCGGAGGGGCCAGGACATTGACTACCCGGTGGAGGTCTCCCTGGAGGAGGCCTTCCACGGCACCACCCGTATTATCGCATCCCCCCAGGGCCGGCGGCTGGAGGTGAAGATATCCCCCGGCGTGGACAACGGCTCCCGGGTGAGGGTGGCGGGCGAGGGCGTGCTGGGGGACCGACCGGCGGACCTCTATCTGCTCATCTCCGTCCGGCCCCATGATGTCTTCGAGCGGAAAGGGGTGGACCTTTATATCGAGGTGCCCATACCCTTGATGGTGGCGGTGCTGGGGGGGGAGGTCCAGGTGCCCACCCTCAAGCGGAAGAAGGTGGCCCTGAAGGTGCCGGCGGAGACCCAGAACGGGGTGGTCTTCCGCCTGGCGGGCCAGGGTATGCCCCACCTGGGGGACGGGGCCCGTGGGGACCTGCTGGCCAGGGTGAAGGTGGTCCTCCCCATCCGCCTTACCGCGAAGGAAAAAGAACTCTTTGAAAAGCTCCGCTCCTTGAGAGGGGAGGGATGAGATATGCCAAATGAGAGGTCCGAACCCTTATATGTCATCAGCATCGCCGCCCGGATGGTGGGCGTTCATGCCCAGACCCTGAGGTATTATGAGCGGGCCGGCCTTATCGCCCCCGCCCGCTCTCAGGGGAGGTTACGTCTATATTCTCAATGGGACATTGAACGCTTGAAGCTGATGAAGAGCCTCATGGAGGACCTTGGGGTCAACCTGGCCGGGGTGGAGGTCATCATCCGGCTTACCGAGCACATTGCCCGGATGGAGGGCAGGCTCAAGGCCCTGGAACAGGAGCTACAGCGCCTCCAGGGCGGGGAAGGAGAAATATGAGACAGGAGAGATTTACCGAGCAGGCCCAGGAGGCCCTGGCCCTCTCCCAGGAGCTGGCCAGGCGCTACCGCCACAGCCAGTGGGATGTAGAGCACGTCCTCCTGGCCCTCCTCTCCCAGGAGGGTGGCCTCACCCCTCAGATTCTGCAGGGGATAGGGGCGGACCCGGAGGGGGTGAGGCAGAGGCTGGAGCTTGTTCTGGAAAGTGCCCCCAAGCTCACATATGAGGGGCCCCAGCTCTATGCTACCCCCAGGGTCCAGGCCCTGTTCCAGAACGCAACCGCCGAGGCCGACCGGCTCAAGGACGAGTATGTCGGGGTGGAGCACCTCCTTATCGCCATCGCCGCTGATAGGGATGGCCCTTCCTACCAGGTCCTGCGGGAGGGGGGTATTGACCAGGAGAAGCTCTACTCGGCTGTGGCGAAGGTCCGGGGAGGGGCCCGGGCCACCGATGCCAGGGCGGAGAGCAAATACCGGGCCCTGGAAAAATACGGCCGGGACCTCACCGAGCTGGCCCGCCAGGGGAAGCTGGACCCGGTCATCGGCCGGGAGGATGAGATAAAGCGGGTCATCCAGACCCTCTCCCGCCGCACCAAGAACAACCCTGTCGTCATCGGTGAGGCGGGGGTGGGCAAGACCGCCATCGCCGAGGGGCTGGCCCAGAAGATTGCGGCCGGGGATGTCCCCGACTCCCTCAAGGGAAAGAGGATGGTCTTCCTGGATATGGGGTCCCTGGTGGCCGGCTCCAAGTTCCGGGGGGAGTTTGAGGAGAGGCTGAAAGCGGTTATGGACGAGGTCCGCCGCTCCCAGGGGGAGGTTATCCTGTTCATTGACGAGTTCCATACCGTGGTGGGGGCGGGGGCGGCGGAGGGGGCCATTGACGCCTCAAACATGCTCAAGCCCTCCCTGGCCAAGGGGGAAATCCAGGTGGTGGGGGCCACCACCCTGGACGAATACCGCCAGCACATTGAGAAGGACGCCGCCCTGGAAAGGCGACTTCAGCCTGTCTATCTGGCTGAGCCTACCGTGGACCAGACCATTGCCATGCTGCACGGCCTCCGCCCTAAGTATGAGGCCCACCACAAGGTGCAGATAACCGATGCCGCCCTGGAGGCCGCCGCCCGCCTCTCCCACCGCTATATCGCCGACCGCTTCCTCCCCGATAAGGCGGTGGACCTGATTGACGAGGCCGCCTCCAAGATAAGGATTGAGGCCCAGAGCTCACCGGACCACGTCAAGGTCCTGGAGCAGAAGCTCCAGGGCCTCCAGAACGAGGAGGAGGCCCTGGCCACCCGGGGGGAGTATGAGCAGGCGGCCACCGTCCGCACCGAGAGGCTGAAAATGGAACAGGAATACAAGAAGGAGAAGGAAAAGGGCGGTGGGGAGAAGAAGAGGGAGCTGGTAGTAACCGAGGAGGACATCGCCGAGCTCGTCTCCAAGTGGACGGGCATCCCCGTCTCACGGATGCTGGAGGGTGAGGCGAAGAAGCTCCTTCACATGGAGGAGCGCCTCCACCAGAGGGTCATCGGCCAGGATGAGGCGGTGAGGGTGGTCTCCGAGGCCATCCGCCGCTCCCGGGCGGGCCTCCAGGACCCCAAGCGGCCCATCGGCAGCTTCATCTTCCTGGGGCCCACGGGGGTGGGGAAGACGGAGCTGGGCCGGGCCCTGGCGGAATACCTCTTTGACAACGAAGAGGCCATGGT
Source organism: Chloroflexota bacterium (assembly GCA_018825785.1). Lineage (NCBI taxonomy): Bacteria > Bacillati > Chloroflexota > Chloroflexota bacterium. Next base: position 13,476 of record JAHKAY010000045.1, read on the forward strand.
CCGCCTGGACATGTCGGAGTATATGGAGAAGCACACCGTCTCGCGGCTCATCGGCTCCCCCCCGGGCTATGTGGGCTATGATGAAGGGGGCCAGCTCACCGAGGCGGTGAGGCGCCGCCCCTACCAGGTTATACTCTTTGACGAGGTGGAGAAGGCCCACCCCGATGTCTTCAGTATCCTCCTTCAGATTCTGGACGACGGACGGCTCACCGACGGCCACGGCCGGACGGTGAACTTCAGGAACACCGTAATCATCATGACATCCAACCTGGGGACCCAGGAGTGGCAGCGGCCCGGCTTCGGCTTCATCAGGGAAGAGAAGGGGGACCAGGAGCGCATCAAGGATGCGGTGCAGAAGGCCCTGAAACAGGCCTTCCGCCCCGAGTTCCTCAACCGGATAGATGACATAATCATCTTCCACCCCCTGACCCAGGAGCAGCTGAGCCGGATTGTGGACCTCCAGATAGCTCTGGTGCAGAGACAGCTTGCCGAGCGGAAGGTAAAGGTGGAGCTTACTGAAGCGGCCAAGGCCCACCTGGTGAAGGTTGGCTTTGACCCCGTCTTTGGCGCCCGGCCATTGAAGCGGGCCATCCAGCGGGAGGTGGCCAACCCCCTCTCCAGCAAAATCCTGGCCGGGGAGTTTGGCGAGGGCGATAGCGTCCTGGTGGATGAAAAGGACGGGGCTTTAACCTTCAGCAAGGCCCCCGTCCCCGCCGGGGCCTGAGGCCCCTCACTCCCCAGGAGCATAAGCTTTGGTCGGGGGACACCCCCAGGCCCCGTCAGAGGGGGTTATCCCCCTCTGAACTCCCCCGGCGACTTAGGCCGCACCCCTGTGTCTTGACTTGGCGGGGGGGTGGGTGATAGCATTAGAAGGGCTTTCGGGCGGTGTGCGCCCGGCTTCAATATTGCCGCAGGAAGTCCCCGGTTCTGACTTTTTCGGCATGGGCCGTTACACTGGATAATAGGGTCTAAGGAGGAATCTTAATGAAGGCGGTTATCTTCTTTCGCCTTCTCATAGCGGCGGTCCTTGGTCTTGTGGGGTGGAGGGTGGGGGCGGCGGCGGCGGGTGGGCTCTGGTTCCTGCCCCTGGCTGTCGGCGGGGCCGTGGTGGGAGCCCTGGTGGCTCCCTACATCACCACCCAGCCCCTATCCTGGGGGGTCAAGAAAATAAGCCAGGTCCCTACCCCTACCCTGCTGGCGGGGGTGATTGGCCTGCTCATTGCCCTTCTGGCTTCCGCACTCCTCACCCTGCCGCTGTCCCTTTTCCCCGGCGCCTGGGGCCGGGTGCTGCCCCTGGTGATGGCCCTTGTCCTTACCTACCTAATCGTGTCCCTGATGACGAGCCGGGCCCGGGACTTCTTCCGTTTCCTGGGCCTTACCCACGAGGCCTCCAAGGAGGGCGTCCCCCTGCTGGTAGATACCAGTGCCTTGATTGATGGCCGCATCGCCGATGTCAGCGGCACCGGTTTCGTCATGGGCCAGCTTCTCATCCCCAGCTTTGTCCTGGCGGAGCTCCAGCACATCGCCGATTCCCCCGACCCCCAGAGGCGCCGGCGGGGCCGGCGGGGCCTGGAGATGCTCCATCACATCCGGGATGACTCTGAGGTCCCCCTCCAGATTGTAGAGGTGGACATTGAGGGGGACGGGGTGGATGACAAGCTGGTGAGGCTGGCCAAGAGCTGGAGTTGCCCCATCGTTACCACCGACTTCAACCTCAACCGGGTGGCAGAGCTCCAGGGGGTGAGGGTCCTCAATCTCAATGACCTGGCCACCGCGGTGAGGCCGGTGGTCCTGCCCGGGGAGGAAATGGAGATGAGGATTATCCAGGAGGGTAAAGAGCTGGGGCAGGGGGTGGGCTTCCTGGATGACGGCACCATGGTGGTGGTGGAGGGGGGAAAGAGGTTCCTCAATAGCAAGGTGGAGATCATCATCACCCGGGTCCTCCAGACGGCCATGGGGCGGATGATATTTGCCCAGATGAAGAACCATGAGCGGGTGGAGAAAGGGCAGTGAGCGGGTGGTGGCCATCGTCCCCGCGGCGGGGCAGGGCTCCCGCCTGGGGGGGATGGACAAGGTCTTTTCCCCTCTGGCCGGCCGTCCCCTGCTAGCCTATTGCCTTGAGGCCCTCCAGGGCTCCCCCCTTGTTGACGAGGTGGTCCTGGTCCTCCGGGACCCGGAAAAGGGGTGGAGACTGGCGGAGGCGGGGGGCTTCTCCAAGGTGAAAAGCATCTGCCCGGGCGGCCCCCGCCGGCAGGACTCGGTAAGAGAGGGGCTAAAACATGTGGCCCGCTGCGATTTTGTCCTTATCCACGATGGGGCCCGCCCCTTCCTTACCGGGAAGCTGATAAGGGAGGGAATTGAGGCGGCCCGGCAGACGGGGGCGGCGGTGGCGGCGGTGCCGGTGACGGAGACCGTCAAGATGGCGGGGCAGGACGGTCTTGTGGAGGCCACCCCACCCCGTGCCTCCCTCTTCACCGTCCAGACCCCCCAGGTCTTCCGCTTTGACGTCCTCCACAAAGCCTACGAAAACAGCGCCGGGGATGTTACCGATGATGCCTCCCTGGTGGAAGGGCTGGGCATCAAGGTCCGCCTCTACCCCGGCTCCTATGATAATATCAAGATGACTAACCCCGAGGACCTGGCCCTGGCTGAGGTCCTCATCAAGAGGAGGCAGGCATCGGTTTCAGAGTAGGGACGGGCTATGATGTCCACCGCCTGGTGCCGGGGCGAAAGCTCATCCTGGGAGGGGTGGAGATACCCTTTGAGAGGGGCCTCCTGGGCCACAGCGACGGGGACGTCCTCCTCCACGCTGTAGCCGATTCCCTCCTGGGGGCGGCGGGGAAGGGGGACATCGGCCAGCACTTTCCCAGCTCCGACCCCCAGTACAGGGGCATCTCCAGCCTGAGGCTCCTGGAAAGGGTGGGCGGGCTACTGGAGAAGGACGGTTTTGGGGTGGTGAACATTGATGCCACCGTCCTGGCGGAGGGGCCCCCGCTTTCTCCCTATTTTGAGGCCATGAAGAAGAAGATAGCCTCTGCCCTGGGGCTGGATGCCAGGAATATCGGCATCAAGGCTACGACCCAGGAGGGGCTGGGGGCGGTGGGGAGGGGCGAGGGGATGGCCGCCATTGCTGTGGCCCTGGTCAAAGATGAAGCTCTATAACACGCTCTCCGGCCAGAAGGAGGAGTTCCGGCCCCAGGGGGAGCCGGTCCGCATCTATGTCTGCGGGGTGACCCCCTATGATGAGTGCCATGTGGGCCATGCCATGTCCTACATCTTCTTTGACGTCCTCCGCCGCTATCTTGAGTTCCGGGGCTACAAGCTCCGCTATGTCCAGAACTTCACCGATATAGACGACAAGATAATCAACCGGGCCAACCAGCGAGGTGTCACCGCCAGGGAGCTGGCGGACAAGTACATCGCCCGCTATTTTGAGGACATGGACGCCCTGAACATCAGGAGGGCCGATGTCTATCCATACGCCACCCGGGAGATACCCGAGATTCTCCGGCTCATTGGGGGCCTGGTGGAGAAGGGCCATGCCTATGCCTCGGGGGGCGATGTCTATTTCCGGGTGAGGAGCTTCGTCAGCTATGGCCGGCTATCCAACCGCACCCTGGAGGGGATGCTGGCGGGGGCCAGGGTGGAGCCGGGGGAGGGGAAGGAGTTCCCCCTGGACTTCGCCCTGTGGAAGGGGGCCAAGCCCGGGGAGCCTTCCTGGCCCAGCCCCTGGGGGCAGGGGAGGCCCGGGTGGCATATTGAGTGCTCCGCCATGTCCCTGAAATACCTGGGGGAGACCCTGGACATCCACGGCGGGGGCCAGGACCTCATCTTCCCCCACCACGAGAACGAGATTGCCCAGTCGGAGGCTTTTACCGGCAAGCCCTTTGTCCGCCACTTCATCCACAATGCCCTGCTCCAGCTGGGCCGGGAGAAGATGTCCAAGTCCCTGGGGAACCTGGTGCCGGTGCGGGAGGCCCTGGCCCGGTGGGGGGCCGACGCCCTGAGGCTCTTCGTCCTCTCCTCCCACTACCGCAGCCCCCTGGCCTTCTCCGAGGAGGCCTTAGAGGGCGCGCAGCGCGCCGCCGAGCGGTTGCGCATAGCCTATCGCCGGCGGGGTGGGGGCGAGGAGACCCCCTGCGACTGGGCCGCCTTCCGGGCGAAGTTCGTGGAAGCCATGGATGACGATTTCAACACACCTCAGGGCGCGGCGGTCCTCTTTGACCTGGCGCGGGCCATTCACCAAGAGGCTGATGCAGGCTGGTCTGTCCAGGCGGGCCAGGCCATGCTAGTGGAGCTGGCCGCCGTCCTGGGCCTGAGCCTGGAGGAGGAGCGGCCAGAGTTGGACGGGGTGATGTTGGAGAAGGTATACTCCGGCACTGCTGAAGAACTGGCGCGGGTTGGCCACACTCAAATTTGGGCCAGGGTGAAGACGCAGACGGAGGCACCAGAGGCCAGGGTTGATAGTCTCATCAAGGCTCGCGAGGAACTCAGAAAGGCAAAGGAATGGTCTCTTGCCGACCGCATCAGGAAGCGTCTGGCCGAGATGGGGATAGCCCTGGAGGACACCACCCAGGGCACCCTCTGGCGTTACAGGAAATAGGGCAAGCCGGGCAACCCCTAATCTAGAAGGCGCGGACGCTGAGGATGGCGAGGAGGATGAAGATGACGACCAGGGCGATGGTGAAGCGGAAGAGGGTGCGCTCAATGCCCCGGCGGGTCCGGTAGACGCTGTCCGGCTGGCCGAAGATGCCCCCCAGCCCCCCTCCCCTCGACTGGAGGAGGATGGTCAGGACAAGGGCCACGGAGACTATTATCATGGCAATATTGAGATAAGTAATCATCGGCTGAATTATACTCCTGTGGCCAGCACTTTTTCCAGTAGCTGGCGGACCACCGTGGGGTTGGCCCGGCCCCCGGTCTGGCGCATCACCTGCCCCAGGAGGAAGGCGATGGCCTGGGCCTTCCCCTTCTTATAGTCGGCCACGGCCTGGGGGTTGGCGGCCAGGACCTCCCGGACCATCCCCACCAGGCTAATCTCTTCGCTTATCTGGGCCAGGCCCTTCTCCTGCATCAAACGCGTGGGTTCCCTCAGCGTAAGAAACATATCTGTCAGGATTTCATAAGCTGCTGTGTTGGTGACGGCTCCCTGAGTCCACAACTCCGCGAGTTCTACAAGCCTTCTTGGCTTTACAGGGCTTTCCTGTATCCGCAAGCCTCGGTCCTTCAAGTGCCGGCTCATCTCCCCGAGGAGAAGGTTGGCCAACCTCTTGGCCAGAGAGGGGTTGATGCCAACGCCCTCCTCAAAGTAGTCGGCCATTGCCCTGGAGGCGGTGAGGAGGCCCGCATCATATGGGGAGAGGCCGTATTGGGCCATGAACCTCTCCCGGCGGGCCTCGGGCAGTTCGGGGAGCTTCCGCCTTATCTCCTCTATCCACTGGGGGGAGAAGACCAGGGGGGGGAGGTCGGGCTCCGGGAAGTAGCGGTAGTCGTGGGCGTATTCCTTGCTCCTCTGGAGGACGGTGATGCCCTTCTCATCCACCCAGCCCCGGGTCTCCTGGACGGGCTGCTGGCCCTGTTCCAGGAGCTGTTTCTGCCTTTTGGCCTCGTATTCCAGGGCGAGGTAAACGGCCCTGAAGCTGTTCATGTTCTTTATCTCTGCCTTGGGCAGGAGGGTGGGGGAGCCTCTGGGGCGGAGGCTGACATTGGCATCGCAGCGGAAGCTGCCCTCCTCCATGTTGCCGGTGGAGACACCCAGGTACTGGAGGATGGTCCTCAGCTTCATCAGATAGCCCCTGGCCTCCTCTGGGGAGCGCATGTCCGGCCGGCTGACGACCTCCATCAGGGGCACGCCGGAGCGGTTCACATCTACCAGGCTGAAGCCCTCCCCCAGGGGGGAGGTGCGGTGGATGAGCTTGGCGGTGTCCTCTTCCAGGTGCACCCTCTCGATGCCGATGCGCTTTCCTCCATCCAGGTCAAGCCAGCCGTTGATGCTGACGGGGGCATCGTACTGTGATATCTGGTAGCCCTTCACCAGGTCGGGGTAGGGGTAGTTCTTGCGGTCAAACTTGGTCTGGGGAGGGATGGTGCAGTTGAGGGCCAGGGCGGTCATCACGGTATATTCCACCGCCTGGCGGTTGATGCGGGGCAGGACTCCCGGCATCCCCAGGCAGACAGGGCACACATGGGTATTGGGTGGGGTGGAGGCATAATCGGCGGAGCAGGTGCAGAACATCTTGCTCCGGGTGAGGAGCTGGGCATGGACCTCCAGCCCGATGATTATCTCGTATTCCATGGCTATTGACCCCCCAGGAATCGGAGGTTCTTCATGGGGTTGACTCTTCCCCCCAGGCCCCCTCCCCGATGAGGGGGACAAAGCGGCAGAGGCCCAGGCTCTCTCTTGTCTCCTTCCCTTCCTTCCTGGTGAGCCTTATCAGCTCCTGCTCGAAGCGCGAGCCCACGGGGATGACCAGGCGGCCCCCTATCTCCAGCTGGTCCACCAGGGTGTGGGATATGAAGGGTGCCCCGGCGGTGACCAGGATGCCATCAAAGGGGGCCTCCTCGGGCCACCCGATGACCTTCCCCTCCAGATGGACATCAATATTGGTATATCCCAGCTCCTGAAGGAGCTGCTGGGCCCTGTCGGCCAGGGGCTTGAGGCGCTCCACTGTTATCACCTGGCGGCAGAGGCGGGACAGGATGGCCGCCTGGTAGCCGCTCCCCGTCCCTATTTCCAGCACCTTTTCCTCCCCCTTGAGCTCCAGGGCCGAGGTCATCATGGCGATGATGAAGGGCTGGGATATTGTCTGGCCCAGCCCGATGGGGAGAGGACGGTCCTCGTAGGCGCAGGGGCGGCTTTCAGGGGGGAGAAAGAGCTCCCGGGGCACCCCGGCCATGGCCTCCAGCACCCTCTCGTCCCTTATTTCCTTTCGGAGCTGGGTGATGAGGTAGGCCCGGGCCTCGACGAAATCCACGGTCAGCTCTCCTTGAAGGAGACTAGCGCCAGACAAGGTAGATGATGACCAGGACGGCAAAGAGGGCCGCCGCGATGAGCCCTATCTTCCTCAGTTCCCCCAGCACCGGGGGGCCTGGGGGTGGGGCGAGGGCAGGGGAAGGGGCGGCCCTGGCCGATGGGGCCTTGACCGGGGGGGCCTCCCTGGCGGGTGGGGGTGAGGAGGACCTGGTGGTGGGTTGGGCCCTTGCCCTGGACCGGGACCTCTGGTGGGACTTCTTGGGCATATTATCCCCCCTTGTATTTTCTTTCTATGGCCGAGACCAGGGCCACCGTGGGCACTTCTTCCTCGGAAAAGGCGGTGCTGAACCAGGCATCCAGAATCTCCCCGGCCACCGCCTCCGGGGTGAGGCGGAGGCTGAGGACCAGGACATTGGCGTGGTCCCACTTCCGTGCCCCCCGGGCGGTCTCGGCATCGGCGCAGAGGGCGGCCCGGATGCCGGGGACCTTGTTGGCGGCGATGCATACCCCCGTCCCCGTCCAGCAGAAGAGCACCCCCTCCTGGACTTTCCCGCTGGCCACCCTTTCCGCCACCCTCCGGGCTACCTCGGGCCAGAGGAGGGGCTCCCCGGCCAGGGGTCCAAAGAGCTCCACATCGTGCCCCCGGCGGCGGAGCTCCTCAACCACAAAGTCAGTCAGGTGGGTGCGCTCATCACTGCCCACGGCCAGTTTCATAGCTACTTTGCCCTGGGGTGGGATTTGTCATAGACCCGGTGGACCTGCTCCATGGTGAGGTGGGTGTAGACCTGGGTGGTGGAGATGTGGCGGTGGCCCAGGAGCTCCTGGACGGAGCGCAGGTCGGCGCCGCCGCTGAGCATGTGGGTGGCGAAGCTGTGGCGGAGCATGTGGGGGGTTACCTTCCCCAGTCCGGCCTTCCGGGCGTATCCCCTCAGAATCTGCCAGAAGCCCTGGCGAGTAAGGCGCTGGCCCCGCTGGTTGAGGAAGAGGGCCTTGTCCCCGGGGAGGGGCATGAGCTTGGGCCGGGCCTCTCTGCTGTATTCCTCCAGGATGCTACAGGCCTGTGGATGGATGGGGATGACCCTTTCCCTGGAGCCCTTTCCCAGGCAGCGCACATAGCCCTCCCGGGTGTCCACATCCCCCAAGTCCAGCGAGACCAGCTCGCTGACCCGCATCCCCGAGGCGTAGAGGAGCTCAAGCATGGCCTGGTCCCGCTTGGCCTCGGGCCCCTGGCCCTGGGACACCTCTTCCAGGAGCCGTCTCACCTCGGCGATGGAGATGGTCCGGGGCAGGGCGCGGCCCACCCGGGGGGAGGAGATGGCCTCTGCCGGGTTGTCCTTTCCCCTTCCCTCCTCTGTCAGGAACCGGAAGAAGGAACGGGCGGCGGCAATCTTCCGGGCGCGGGTGGCCTCGGAGTAGTCCCTTTCCCGCATCTCCAGGATATAGCGCTGGAGGTGTTCCCTCGCCACCCGTGACCAGGCCGGGGCCTCTTTCCCCTTCAGAAGTTCCTCCTCCATGAACTCGGCCATCTGGGCCAGGTCATTGCGGTAGGCGGAGAGGGTATTAGGGGAAAAGCCCTTCTCCACCTCCAGAAAGCGGAGGAAGGCCTCTATCTCCTGCTTCATACCAGCGCCATTTTAGCATATTGTCAACTGTCCGAGTATAAAAGAGAGGGCCACCAACAGGAGAAGATGCGCGGAGTTGCCTTTCGGGGGTAGCCGGGGGTCCTCCCCACCAATGTCCAGCGGGATAAAGAATCATGGTTTGACCCAGAGCAGCCTTGCTGATATAATATTAACGATAATAGGTGTTGGGACTATTGGCCAGGCGGAAGAAATAGGAGGAGGTGGTGTGAAAACCAGACGGCTATTCCTGTTCTCAATGATTCTTGTTTTGCTTTGGGGAGGGCTGGGCTGTGCACCCAGCCAGCCTACGGCTACCCCGGCTCCGCCAACACCGCAGCCGGCTTTTATGCCTCCGACGGCGGAAACTCCGAGGCCTGTGACACCGACGCCGGCTACCCCGGCTCCGGGCACAACAGCGTCTCTGATCAGCGAGATCGTGTATTTCGACCTCATAGCCCCTAACGCAACCATTATCTGGAAGACCAAGGTGCCAGTTATCGGCCGGATAGAGTATGGCCCGCACGGCGAGTATGTCTCTAGTACTCCTTGGAGCGAGAAGCTGAGCACCAGCGACGGTTTTACTCTCAGCGGGCTTGAAATAAACCAACCGTTATGGATTAGGGTGAGGGTGAAGGACGCTGCAGGAAACGAAGCCGTAAAAGAGGAGAGGATTTACGTTTGGCCATCCTACGTCTACGACACATATACCTTAAGGTTGTGGATGCCCGGCCTCATGCAGGAGAAAAGGTGAAGGCTAGCCCGCTCTCAGTATTCCGGGCTTTGACCGGCATCCCTCGCACCTGACCACCACCCGGGAGGCCAGCCCTCAACCCTTGACAGAGGGAGGGCATCTTGCTACGATGCCCTCGGATAACGATGCCCCCGGCCGTGGTCACAGACAGCATCGCCTGTCTGCCCCGAGAGGTGGTGGAAAGGTACGCTATCCGTATTGTCCCCGTGAATGTCCTCTTTGAGGGCCGGGTGTACCGTGACTGGGTGGACCTCACCCCCTCCCTGGCCTATGAGATGCTCAAGAAGAACCCCGACGGCTTTGCCACCTCCCCCCCTTCCCCCCGGGAGTTCCTGGAGGCCTTCCGGGAGGTGGGGCAGAGGTCCAGAGAAATCCTGTGCATTACCATCTCCTCCAGGCTGAGCACCCTCTACAACATGGCCGCAGTGGCCAGACAGATGTTGGAGAAGGAGCTTCCCGGGATAAAGATAGAGGTGGTGGACTCCCGGACGGCAGCAGGGGGGCACGGCCTCATCGCCTGGCTGGCGGCCCGGAGGGGGGAAAGGGGGGCAAGCCTTCCAGAAATGGCGAGGGTGGCAGAGGAGATGACGGAAAGGGTCCAGGTTTTTATCGCCCTGGAAACCCTTCGTCATGTCTACCGGACGGGGCGCATCCCCAAGGTAGCCTCTGACCTGGGTTCTCTCCTCCCGGTGAAGCCGATGCTCTCTATCCGGGAGGGCCTTGTCCACTTCCTCGGCGTGGCCAGGACAAAGGAAAAGGCCCTGAGGCGTTTTCTGGAGCTGATGGAGGAAAGGGTGGGCCGGGGACCGGTCTGGGCTATCATCAGCCACGCGGCCTGCCCGGAGGAAGCAGAAAGGTTCAGGGAGATGGTTGTCTCCCGTTTCCATAGCGTTGAGGCCCATGTCTCTGTGTTCAGTCCCGTCATGGGCTATGCCACCGGACCGGGAACCCTGGCCCTGGCCTTCTACAGTGAAGGTGCCTGAGAGGACTCTCCGGCACCCTCTCCCGCCTCCCCCCTTGATAGAGCCCCCCCTCTGGCCTAAAATACGGCTGTGAAGCGGGAGGAGGTGGCGTGAAAGAGCACCGAGGTGACAGGGGGCCTTTTCCCCTCTGGGGCCTCATTCTGGTGGCCCTGGGGGTGATATTCCTGCTCCAGAACCTGGGGGTCCTGGGCTGGGGAGTGTGGGGGACCCTCTGGCGCTTCTGGCCGGTAGTCCTTCTCCTCATCGGCCTTAACATTATCCTGAGGGGGCAGAGCCCCTGGCTCATGCTGGGCATCACGGTTGTTGTCTTGATAGGGGTCATCGCTGCCGCCGCGCTCGTGGAGCGCTCCCGGCCGCCGGCGGTAGCCGCCTCTTTTTCCCAGCCCCTCCAGGGCATCACGGGGGCTTCTGCGGAGATTAGCTTCGGCGCCGGGGAGCTCCTCATAGCCAGTCTGCCCCCCGGCTCGGCCAGCCTGGTGGAGGGGATGAGCTACCCGGAGGTGGAACAGGACTTCCGGCTCCAGGGTAGCAAGGGGGTGCTCAATCTAAGTGTCCCCGGCAGGGGCTTCTGGACGTTTGGAGAAAGGGGGCTTCAGTTGGCGGCCTCTTTCAACCCGGCGGTCCCCCTGGAGCTGGTGGTGAAGACGGGGGCCAGCGATGCCCAGCTGGACCTGACGAACCTCCAGGTCAGGCGGCTGGAGGTGGATGTGGGTGCCAGCCGGCTCAGCCTCCTCCTTCCGGCCAAGGCCGGCACTACCGAGGCGGAGGTCAAGGCAGGGGCTGCCCAGGTGAGCATCTCTATCCCCCAGGGAGTGGCCGCCCGCATCAAGTCCGAGACGGGCCTTGGCTCTTTCAATGTGGATACCTCACGCTTCCCCAAAGTGGGCGATATTTACGAGTCACCCGGCTACGCCACGGCGCCCAACCGGGTTGACCTGACGGTGAAAAGCGGCGTCGCCAGCATAGATATCAGATAAAGGAGGGGCCATGATAGGTCTATTGGTCGTCGCCGGGATAATCCTTCTCATCCTCCTCTTCATCTGGGCCCTGTACAACGGCCTGGTCCGCTCCCGGCTGAAGGTGAGCGAGGCCTGGTCGGGGATAGATGTCCAGCTGAAGCGGCGGTCCAGCCTCATCCCCAATTTGGTGGAAACGGTGAAGGGCTATGCCGCCCACGAGCGGGAGGTCTTTGAAAAGGTGACCCAGGCCCGCTCCGCCCTGATGGGGGCGCATGGGGCCGCCGAGGCGGCCCAGGCCAACAACCAGCTTACCAGCGCCCTCAAGACCCTCTTTGCCGTTGCCGAGGCCTACCCGCAACTGCGGGCGACGGAGAACTTCCAGAAGCTCCAGTCGGAGCTGTCGGATATTGAGGCCAAGATAGCCTATGCCCGCCAGTTCTACAACAGCAATGTCATGGACTTCAACACCAAGATCCGGCTCTTCCCCAACGTCCTCCTGGCCGGCCCCCTGGGCTTCCGGGAGGCCTCCTTCTTTGCGGCCACCGAGGAAGAGAAGGGGGACATAAAGGTCAGCTTCGCCCGCTAGGTAGCTCCCGTGAAAAACGGCGTTCCCCGGGGGTAGCGGTTGGCTATATACCGGCATATTGAGGAGAACCGGCGGGCCACCTGGCTCTGGATGTTCTTTTTTGTCCTGCTGGTGGCGGCGATGGTAGAGGTCATAGCCCTGGCCCTGGGCCTGGGCACCGGCCCCGCCGTCGCCACCCTGATAGTCGCCTCTATTTTTGTCCTCATCAGCTACCGCTTCTCCGACCGCGTGGTGCTGGGCATGTCAGGGGCGCGGGAGGTAGCCCACGACAAGGACCCCGACCTCTATCACCTGGTGGAGAACCTGTGTATCGGGGCGGGGATGCCGGTGCCGCGGATATACATCATTGACGATACCGCCCCCAACGCCTTTGCCACCGGCCGGGACCCCAGGCATGCCTACATCGTGGTGACTAAAGGGCTCCTCCAGAAGCTGGACAAGCTTGAGCTGGAGGGGGTGCTGGCCCACGAGCTCTCCCATATCCGCAACTATGATATCCGCCTGATGACCCTGGTGGTGATGCTGGTGGGGCTGGTGGCCCTCCTGGCCGACCTATTCCTGCGCTGGACGTGGTTCGGGGCCGGGCACAGGCGCGGAAACAGGGGGAAGGGGGAAGGGGCGGGCGGGGCCATCATCCTGGTGGTGGCCCTTGTGATGGCCATCCTGGCCCCCATCGCCGCTCAGCTAATCCGTCTTGCCATCTCCCGGAAGAGGGAGTACCTGGCCGATGCCTCGGGGGCCCTGCTCACCCGATACCCGGAGGGCCTGGCCAGGGCCCTGGAGAAGATCTCTCAGGACAAGGAGCCCCTGGAGGCGGCCAACAAGGCCACCGCCCACCTCTATATCATCAACCCCCTCAAGAACCATGCCAGCTCGCTCAACAACCTCTTCTCCACCCATCCCCCCATACAGGAGCGCATCAAGGCCCTGAGGTCAATGTAGAGCCCCGCCGGGGCCGCCGGCCGAAGAGGAAGACCCCCAGGGCCACCAGGGTGGTCAGTGCGGCCAGTTGGTACATGGCGGGGAAGCCCGCCCCCTGGGCCACAAAGCCCCAGAGGAAGGCCCCTCCCCCGATGCCCAGGTCCATGGCCATGGAGAAGGTCCCCATGGCCGCCCCCCGCCGGGAGGGCTCCACCCGGTCTATGGTCAGGGCCAGCAGGGAGGGCTGGACCAGGGCGAAGGACAGCCCATAGAGGAGGGCCGCCAGGAGAAAAAGCCCCAGGGAGCCTGCCGCCGAGAGGAGGCCGAGGCCCAGGGCGGCCACCAGGAGGCCAGGCACAATGGTGGATGCCCGGCCCTTTCTGTCCGACAGCCTACCCGCCGGGCCCCGGGCCAGGATGAGGACCAGGGCAAAGACGGTGAAGAAGAGCCCGGGGTTTTCTATCCCTTTCTTGCCGGCATAGAGGGGGAAGAAGGACACGATGGAGCCATAGCTGAGGGCGGAGAGGCAAAGGACCAGGGAGGGGAAAAGGGCCGACCTCTCCAGGATGGCCCCCCGGGAGGGGTTTCTCTGCCGGTGGGGCTCGGAGATAAACCCGGCCAGGACTACCCCCACCATCGCCATAGCCGCTGAGGAGAGGAAGAGGACGGGGAAGCTGGAGGCCCGGAGGAGGAAGACCCCCGCCGCAGGCCCTAGGGCCATGGCCAGGTTCATGGACATGCCGTAGTAGCCCATCCCCTCCCCCCGGCGGGGTGGGGGCAGTAGGTCTGCCACCAGCACCATGACCGCGGTGCCAAAGCTGGCCCAGCCCGCCCCGTGGAGGACGCGGACCAGGAGGAGGGGGAGGACCCCCTGCGCCAGGTTGTAGGAAAGGGAGGAAAGGAAGAGAAGAAGGGACCCCCCCAGGATGAGAAGCCTCCTGCTCCAGATATCGGCGGCCCTGCCCACCAGGGGGCGGAGGGCAAGGGCGGTGGTGGCAAAGACCCCGATGATTAGCCCCACCTCCGACTCGCTGCCACCAATCTGGACAATGTAGAGGGGCAGGGTAGCCAGCAAGAAATAGAAGCCGGCAAAGGCGCTGAAGCTCACCAGCCAGGCCAGGACAAAGTTGCGGGTCAGTATGGACGGCGGTGGCGGGCCGGAATCTACTAGCTCTGGGTGCTTCTCTCCCCTCACTTCTTCAGGCAAATATACCCCACCCCGTCCTCTTTGACAATTCATTTCCCTTCCTCTAATATTGTTGAGCGAAAAACTAAACAAACGCTGGAGGCAACAGTGGAGTTCAGCGAGGAGCAGGTAGAAAGATATAGCCGGCAGATTGTGCTGCCCCTGGTAGGTGGGAGGGGGCAAAAGAAGCTGCGGCAGGCGAAGGTGCTGCTCATCGGGGCGGGGGGGCTGGGTTCCCCGGCGGGGCTCTATCTGGCGGCAGCGGGGGTGGGTCGGCTGGGGCTGGTGGACAGCGACGTGGTGGACCTCTCCAACCTCCAGCGCCAGATTTTCCACCGCACCCGGGACAGGGGCCGGCCCAAGACCGCCTCGGCCGCCGATACCATCGGGGCCCTTAACCCCGATGTGGAGGTGGTCCAGCACCCCCTCCGCCTCACTTCTGAGAACATTATGGGGGTCATTGCTGGCTATGAAATGGTGCTGGACGGGAGCGATAATTTTGCCACCCGTTACCTGGTGAACGATGCCTGCGTCCTGGCCGGAAAGACCAATATCCACGGCAGCCTGTTCCAGTTTGAGGGCCAGGTTACGGTCTTTTTGCCCGGAAAGGGCTGTTACCGATGTCTGTACCCCACCCCACCACCCCCCGGCAGCGTCCCCTCCTGCCAGGAGGCGGGGGTGATGGGGGTGGTGGCGGGGGTTATCGGCCTCCTCCAGGCCACCGAGGCGTTGAAGCTTATCCTGGGCATCGGCCGGCCCCTGGCGGGCTCTCTCCTGGCCTACGATGCCCTCCAGGCGGAGTTCACCCGGTTAAGGTTCCAGCGCAACCCCGCCTGCCCCGTGTGCGGGGACCATCCAACTATCACCCACCTCATAGACTATGAGGAGTTCTGCGGGGTGCGGGCCGTGGGCCGGTAAGGGGTAAGGCTGTGGAGGTAGAGGAGCTCCTCTCTCAGCTCATCCGCATCCCCTCGGTGAACCCGCCGGGGAACGAGACCCCTGTGGCCCGCTACCTTCAACAGCTCTTCTCCCGGGCGGGCATCCCCGGGGAGGTGGTGGAAAGTGGGGAGGGGAGGGGCAGCTTTATTTGCCAGATAGGGGAGGGGCCACGGAGCCTTCTCTTCCTCTCCCATACCGATGTGGTGCCCGTCGGGGAGGGGTGGGACTTTGACCCCTTCTCCGGCGAGATAAGAGACGGGATGGTCCTGGGGAGGGGTGCCCTGGACTGCAAGGGCCTGACGGCGGCCCAGGCCTGGGCCACCCTCCAGCTCTCCCGAAAGGGGCTCCACGGCCGCCTCATCTTCGCAGCCACCGCCGATGAGGAGGCAGGGGGGAAGTGGGGCATCAGCTACCTGATGGAGAACTGCCCCGAGAAGCTGAGGGCTGACTTCGCTATCAATGAGGGGGCGGAGCAGCCGGTAAGGCTCAACGGGAACCTCGTCTACTTCGTCCAGGTGGGGGAGAAGGGGGCTGCCTGGATAAGGCTGCGCTCCAGGGGGGTCTCCTGTCATGGCTCGGTTCCCACCCTGGGGGAGAATGCGGTGGTCCGCATGGCCG
The DNA here is from genome assembly GCA_018825785.1 of Chloroflexota bacterium. Classification (NCBI taxonomy): domain Bacteria; kingdom Bacillati; phylum Chloroflexota; species Chloroflexota bacterium. The sequence goes on from JAHKAY010000045.1 coordinate 29,014, forward strand.
GGGCCGTTTCCACCCTGGGGGAGTACCGGGCCCCCGTCCGGCTCATCCCGCAGGTCCGTCAGCTCCTCCAGGCCCTGGCCCGGGCAAGGGGGCTCAAAGGCCGGCTCACCGCCGGGGGTCTGGACAGCTTCCTTGACGGCTTTGAGGATAAGGCCTTCCGTGAATACCTGCGGGCCATCATCCGGCTCACCGTCTCCCCCAATGCCATCCAGGGGGGGACCAAGACCAACATCGTCCCTGACCGGTGCGAGGCGGATGTGGACATCCGGGTCCTCCCCGGCCAGGACCTGGAATTTGTGAAACGGGAACTCCGCCGGCTTATAGGGGAGGACATAGAGATAGAGGTACCCCACTACCAGCCCCCTTCCTTTTCCGGGACAGGCTTGCCCCCTTATCGGCTCATAGCCCAGACCATCGGGGGGGTGGTGGGCGAGGGCCAGGTCCTGCCCTGTATCTCCTCGGGGGGCACCGATTCCCGCTTTCTCCGGGAGGTGGGGGTCCCCAGCTACGGCATCGCCGTCATGGCCCCCGACCAGGACCCCCGGCTGCGGGAGACCGTCCACGGCAGGAACGAGCGGATAGATGTGAGAAGCCTGAGGCTTGAGGCCCAGTTCCTGCTCCGCTTGGCGCAGGCCTACCTGGGCTGAATCCCGGCTCCGGCTTTGCCCCTTGAATCCGTGGGGAGTTGAGGAGCTTGCCCTGTTTTTCCAGGGGGTATAGAATAATAGGCGTCGGGGAGTAGCGCAGCCCGGTAGCGCACCTGAATGGGGTTCAGGTGGTCGGCGGTTCAAATCCGCCCTCCCCGACCATAGATAGGGAAAACGGAGGGTCGACCACCTAAACAGACCCCGAGGCAGATAGGGGACAAGTTCGGTGGTGACCACCTAAATAGATTTGGCCGGCCTCCCCGAAAAGAATATGGCTGCTGTGGCGACAGACGTTAGTCTGGGTAGGGTAGTGGATGGTTTTGTCCTGACCTTGCGAAGCGAAGGCAAGTCCCCCAAGACCGTAGAGTTCCACGGAGGCAATCTGCGCCGCCTTGCTTGGTATGCTGGCCAGATGGGGTGGCCCGAGGACATTCGACAGATAGACCAGTGGCGAGTAAAGGAATTCCTCGTTTACGTGGCCGAGAGCCGAGACCGTTGGGGGCTTCGGGGCAACGGCGCTGAGAGCTCTCGTCCCCGAGCAAGCTACAATACGACATGGCACTACTACGTGACCCTGCGGGTCTTCTTCGGCTGGGCGGTCAGAGAAGGGTTCTTGGAGAAGTCCCCTGTGGACGGCGTGAAGTTAAAGCGGCCTAGCCCGCCAGTGGTAGAGCCATACACGCCAGAGCAAATCCAGGGCCTGCTCAAGGTGTGCGACTGGGACTTCGAGCATAACGCCCGTTTCCTCGCGTCCAGAAACAGAGCTATCGTCCTGACATTACTTGACACTGGACTCCGGTTGGGAGAGTTGGTGGGCATCCGGCTACAAGACATTGACCGGGATCGAGGCTTGATAGCGGTGGTGGGCAAGGGCCGGAAGGAGAGAGTGGTGAGAGTAGGGCAGGTGTGTCAGAAAGCGCTCTGGCGCTACCTCATACAGCGGGGGCAGGCTTCTTCGTCCTCGCTCTGGCTCACCGAAGAGAGACGTCCCCTTGCCGCCAGAGCGGTGCAGGACATGGTAAGGCGCCTACGCAAACGGGCGGGATTGGGCAACGTCGAGGGCTTGGTCCACAAGTTCCGACATACTTTCGCGCTGCAGTTCTTGAGAGCGGACCGAAACACTTTCAATCTCCAGTACCTTCTTGGTCATTCCACATTGGAGATGACCAGGCGCTACGTGCAGACCCTGGGCATGCAAGATGCACTGGAAGCCCACGTCAATGCCAGCCCTGTTGACGCCCTGGGGTTAAAGGGATGAAGACAGAGCATTCTTGCCCGGAGTGCCTTGATGGAGATATCGGACTGGAAAGCGTCTGCGCCACTTGCGGAAGGAAGCCCGGGGACCCTCCTTTCCCCGACCTTGTCCGAGCCAAGCTAGCGTCCAGGGAATGGCAGGCCAAGCTTTCCGACGCGCGGCAGCGGGTGGGTCTCCCAACGGAAGGGCTGCCGGCAGAGGCTGCGCCCGCATATTTGCTTCTGGCGTACAAGGGGTTCTCCAACTTGTGGATTGGCGCAATCACGGGAAAGACCATAGGCGACATGAGCCTCCTCCGGGTCCCAGGATGGCTGATGTTCGTCCGGATGACAGCGGCAAGGTTGGCGACTGAGCTGCGCATTACGGAATGCGATGATATCCTGCCTCATCTCGTTTCGCCGCAACGTTGGTCCCTGGGGATGATTCACCCATGTCAGGGCGAAACAGCGCAGGAAAAGGAGTTCGACCGCCAGCTATGTATGCTCCTGGGGCTCCCCCCGAAGCTGCTACATGAGGGCATGCGGGCATCCCTTGGCACGCTCCTAAAGCACGAGGCCAGCTGGGCCGAACTTCAGGAGGTACTTGGCGTTCTCTTCCCCTCGATGGGAAAGATGAAGCCCAACACCTTCAAGCGTACCATCGACCGGGCCATGAAGAAGAAAGCCAGCAGACAGCCTCACTACCGCGCCCTCAGGGACTTGTGGACACGAATCGAGGGACTGACTGAGACGGCTGAACCTGATGATTAGCCAATAGTACTCCACCCGCCGGGCAGAAATTGAGCAGACGACCTCGTCTGCTCAATTCGTTTTTGTAGGACAATCGACCCCCGTTTTGTCCCATTAGGCGAGCCATCCTCGTTTCCTAAGATTCGATGTGTGGGGAGCGAGGGGCACATGTCCGTACAAGAGGCAGGCCGCCAAGGAGGGCTTCGCTGCCTACTACGGCATGGGCATGCCTTCATGGCAGACATAGGGAGAAAGGGCCAGAAGGTCATGCGGTCGAAGCACCCCTCTATGGCCGCCCAATGGGGCCGTATGGGCGGGCGGCCCAGGAAGCCGGACTTGGCTGGGGCGGGGGAATGCAGAAAGAAGGAGGTCGGCGGGGAGGCCGGCCACCCACCCCCTCCCCAGCCGCCAGAATAGGTATCGTGGCACAATGCGACAACGGCCAGTCTCCACAAGGCGCCAAGGAAGGCCGCGACAGATGCCGCAAGAAGGTTAGAGGCGTCGGGGGTGGAGTGAGCGCAAGAGCCTATCTGGAGCCCCACGAGGTGAAGTCTCTGGAGGATGCGGCCACCAACCTCCGGGACCGCCTGCTGGTCAGGCTGCTGTTCTACCAGGGATGTCGAGTCTCCGAAGCTCTGGGTATCGCGGTAGACGATGTTAACCTGGCCGGCGGCACAGTCACCATCCAGCATCTGAAGACACGTATGAGGCTCTCGTGTCCTCAGTGCGAAACGAGGCTTGGCATGAGCCACAGCTTCTGCCCCAAATGCGGGTCAAAGGTGGAGAAGATGGTCGCTGAGGAGTGGGAGCACCGCCGGGTGAGGACCCTGCCCGTAGACGCACAAACCTCGGACATGCTGGGGGACTACATCCAGCGAGGCGGCCCCGTCATGAAGGGTGAAAGGCAACTCCTCTTCGGCATCGGCCGTGGCCAGGTATGGCGCGTGGTCTCGGAGTGCGCCCGCCGGGCGGGGCTGGGCGACCTCCTCAACCCCGAGACCGGGAGGAGGAGAGGAGTGAGTCCCCATCGGTTGCGAGATGCCTTCGCCGTACATGCCATGAAGCTTGACGACTCGGGGGACGGTCTCAGGCTTCTACAAGAACACCTGGGTCACGTCAGCTTCAACACGACTGCCAGGTACAGGAAGGTAGCAGGCGAGGAGCACAGGGAGTGGTATGACAAGCTGTGGGACAAGCAGGCTCATGAAAACCCCGCGGTCAATAAGAGGAAACGGCCGTGGTCCTGCCCCTGAAGCCGGCCATGGGCGGCTTCCTGCGGGCTGTCGGCTGCGGCAAGTTCATCCGTGAGTTCCTTATGGGCCACAGTCCAGAGGGCTCGCCAGCGATAGACCCTGCCGTTGGCGCCCCCCAGGCGGAGATCTTCTACCACTACAAGATGGCCCTTATCAAGGCTACCGCCCTGGACAGGACCACCAGGAGAGAAGAGCAGCTGGCGCGCCGCGAGAACCGCGCTATAAGCCCAGACAATATCGAGAGGCTGACGGAAAGATACGTGGCCCGGTCTCCCTACAAGGCGAGCGGTGGCCGGTATCATAGCTTTGTCGTCTACTTCTCCACCCTGCGGAGGCTGGGCTGGGTGGAGCCCACCGGCGAGGAGGAGCCCTCCCAGCCCCGGGACTACCACCCCAACTTTGAGCCCCGGACCTACTACCGCCTCACCGCCGAGGGGATGAGGGCGATGGTCCCGATAGTCTTCGACCCCATCCTCCTGCTCTACCCTGACTACACCAGAGAGAAGCGCCACGGCCCCAGGCGGCCCTACTTCCGCCGGCGCTAGGCCCTGCCCGGTCGCCTCAGCTCGGTTCCAAACTGCTTTCGCTGGGGCCACCTACGTGCTAAGATAGAGCCGATGCGCGGGCAGTTTGACAGTATTGTGGCCAAGATGCCTAAGCTACTCAGTCAGCTCCTAGACACAACTCCGCTGAGCAGAGACCGTCTACAGAGAATCCCGGAGCGCGGAGTCTATGTGCTATACGAGGACGATACCCCAATCTATGTTGGGCGATCCAACCGACTTAGACAGCGCCTTCTTGAACATAGCAGACCAAGCTCACTCCACAATTCCGCTCCTTTCGCTTTCAACCTGGCAAAGGAGGAAGCCGGCAAACGAGGAATTGACCTCCAAGGTAAACAAAGAAGTCAGATGGCCAATGATCCTCGCTTCGTCGAGTTGTTCAAGGAGGCAAAGCAGCGCGTTGCCGCAATGAAAGTCCGCAGCATCGAGATTACTCACCCAATTGAACAGACCCTGTTTGAGGTGTATGCAGCCCTTGCACTGCAAACGCCCTACAACGACTTCGACACCCACTAACAGCGAGTTTCAACGCCGCCTCTTCGAGCAAGGAACAACTCCTCCCTAGGCTTTGATGGCTCTTCCACCCAGCTCCCGGGGCCGCTCCTTGCCGTGACCATGCCTGAATTCTCTGGGGCTTTTTCCTGGGCTCTATGCTGAAGAAGTGAAATAGCTAATTCCCTTTCTTAAACTTTCCTTCCTTTTGTTCCACAATGAAGCTGTAGCTTTGACAGTTACACCTTAACAACTGAATAGGGCAAGGGGATAGGGCGAGGGGATATGCCCCTGAACCCTATCAGGGGAGATGGCACTCCCCGCCCATAGGCCAGCAAGCCCTTAAAGCAAGGGCTGAACGAATGACCCCGCCGATGTATGGCCGATAGCTGACCCCCTGGGGCATATAGCAGTTGAACGGGGGCCGTAGCAAGC
>JAHKAY010000046.1 GCA_018825785.1 Chloroflexota bacterium
AGCATCCTCGGGGCCGGAGGCATTGGAGACATGGTAGGGGCGTTTGCCCGGGCTTTCGGCGAGCGCTACTTCCCCCTGGCCCACGTGGAAGACGGCTACGTGGAGTCCGTGGGGGACCTGACCTGCTCCATACCCATCTGCGGCCAGGGCCTCGCCTACGATGACTACCACGAACTCCCTGATTTCAGGCCGGAGTTCGTCCTCGCAACCCTCCTGGTGGACTTCGGGGGGGAAGAGATTATGGGGGGGGAGGGCATCCAGGTCACCCTGCTGGAGGAGGCCGCACGCCACGTCCCCCAGGCCCTACTGGAGCGCATCCCGGAGAGGGGCTTCGCGCTACAGCTCTTGGAGGAGCGCCTGGCAGGCACCCCCTACCAGGGGCTTATCGCCCATGCCTGGTACCTCTGCCACGCCACCGGCTCCATCTTCCTGGATGCGACCTGCGAGGACCTCCAGGGATATGAGGTCCGCTGGACCAGGGAGGAAGTTGACAATCTCACCGAGCAGTGGCAGGCGGCCAGGGACATCCAGGAGGAGGCTGACGCTTTCCTTGAGTGGCTGGAGCAGGACCTGGCGGGCCACCTCGCCGAGGTCTTGAAATTCCTCCAGGAGGAAGGAGTTGACTATGCTAAAGACCCAAGACAACTCGAGCTTGCGCTGGGCCCTGCCTGAGGGCCTGAAGGTCCCCCCCGACCAGCTCGTCTACCGGCTGGATATCTTCGGCGAGTCCATCCTGCTGCACCGCTTCCAGGACGGGGAGACCACCACCAGGCCCGTCTCGGCCGTGGACGTGGCCAGGGCCTTTTCCAGTGAGCTGAGACTCGCCAGCGGGGTCCTCCCGGAGGGGGCCCTGTGGTGGGGGATGGGGCCGGAGGGGGCGGAGGTGGCCCTCTGGCGGCCCCCCAGGGTGTGGAAAGTGGCCCTGGTCCTGGAGGCCTTCAAGCCCCCCAGGAGGTTTGAATTGCCCATGCCCGGGCTGATCTTTGTCTGCTCCCTGGGTAGGCCCCCCCGGGTCTACGCCGCAAAGAAGCGGCCGGCGTCTCCGGGGACTCCCCTCTGCCATGCCCCTCTCTACAATGTCTTCCAGGACGGGAGGACCTGCGCCGGCACCCACAAATATCCCAATCGGGTGGAGGAGGCCCCCGAGTCCTTCATGGTGAGCTTCTTCACCCGGGATGCCCACCACCGGGGGAGGTCCAGGAAATACCCGGAGGATCTCCTGGCCCTGTGGGAGGAGCTGGACGGGAAGAGGTCATATCCCATCCGGGACCTGGTCCCCTGCGGGATCGTCCAGGATGCGATGGGGAGCTGAATGAAACCGGCAGGGTACCTCATCAACACCCCCCTCCCCATCGGGGAGAGGGGGACGGCCTACACCTACGTCCTGGCCGGGAACGGCGTCTTTCTGGAGGCCGAGAACCCCCTGGTCCGCGCACGGATCCTCCTGGCGGAGTCCTCCGTCAGGGGCCTGGCTCCCCTGGGGCCATACCTGGAACTGAAACATAGCCTGGTCCCCGGCTACCTGATGGACCTGGTCGTAAGCGCCTGTTGCGCCAGGCCCGACCAGGAGGTCTATGCGGCCATCGCCTGGGACGGCCAGGAGTACCGGGTGGTCTTCCCGGTCCAGGATGGCGGTGGGGGCCACGTCTCCTATGAGGTCGTGCCCAACACCGTGGTCGGGGTCCACTCCCACGGCGGGATGGGGGCCTTCTTCAGCTCCACCGATGACGCCGACGACCAGGGCTTTCTGGTTTCGGTGGTGCTGGGGGAGGTGGGCCGGCTCGTCCCCATGGCCAGGGCCCGCCTGTGCGTATACGGCTACTTTGCCCCAGCGGAGCTGGAGGAGGTCTTCTCCGGCCCCGTGAGCGTGCTGGAGGATGTGATGGATGGTTTACCGCCTGGCTAACAAGTTCGGCTCCTACCGCAACGCCATCGCTGTGGTGGGGTGCGGCGGGACCGGGGGCTTTGCCGCCGAGGGGATCTGCCGGCTCCTGGCCGGGCGGACTGTGCCTAAGCAGCTTGTCCTCATTGACGGGGACCGGGTGGAGGAGAGGAACCTGGGGAGGCAGAACTTCTACCCCGAGGACCTGGAGAAATTCAAGGCCCAGGCACTGGCCGAGCGCCTGGCCAGGAGGTACCGGCTCCCGGTGGCCTACTCCGTCTCGCCGCTTGAGAAAAAGGAGCGTGAATATGAGCGGGGCCCGCTGACGGGCTGTGCGCTGGTCATCGGCTGCGTGGACAACGCCCCCGCCCGGGCGGCCATTGCGGCCAACATCACCCTGGGCCACTGGTGGCTCGATGCCGGTAACGGGGCGGAGTTCGGCCAGGTCCTCATCGGGAACGCACGGGCGGAGGCCATGGGCCGCCGAGACCTGGCTCCTTTTGACCAGGAAAAGGGCCTCTGCCACGCCCTGCCCCTCCCGACCCTGGTCCGCCCCGAGCTCCTGGTGCCGGCCCCACGCCCCAGGGCTTCCTGCGCGGCTGCCGTGGCGGCCGGGGAGCAGGGGCCCACCATAAACCAGGCCATGGCGGTCCTGGTGGTGGAGGCGGTGAGGCTCCTCCTGGAGGGGAGCCTGACGTGGTGGCAGGGCTATCTGGAGCTCAACCCCCTGGGGGTGCGCACCGTGCAGGCCACCCCTACGCCTTGGTATTTGGGATAGAGCTAGAAACGAGAAAGGAGGTGACCCATGGAAGCTGAGCTGAAGGTTGTGATACAGATGAAGGGGGACCGGGCCCTGGTGGGCGTCCAGGGGACCAACACCGACCCGGTGGTGGAGGCCCTGCCCGCCGCGTCCTTGAATGACGTGCTCGCCGCCGTCCCGGGGATCCTGGCCCGGGCCAGGGAGAGGTGGACCACCAGCCCCAAGAACCCGGCCTACCAGCGGCCCCCAGAGCCCCCCGCTCCGCCGAGGCCCCCCGCGGCTCCCAGGAGTTCCGTCCCGGGGAAGCCCGAGGTGGTGCGGCCGACTCTTCTCTGAGGGCTGCCCATGAAACCGGACAAGAACATGGACAAACCCGGCCTCTTCAGCCCTCAGGAAGCCCCTTCAACTGAACCTGAAGCTGCCCGCGACAAAAGCGTGGACAAGGAGATTGAGGAGCTGGTCTGTGCCCTCACGGACCCCCTCATCGTCTGGCCCGGTCCCTGGATGGACACCATACCCGAGGAGCGGAGGAAGGAGCTCCCCCTCCACCGGCTGATCCACCTCATGCGGTGTCGCCAGGGCAAGGCAAACTGGGACGAGGCCACGGACCTGGAGGCCCTGCTCTACATGTATCCCCTCACTCTTGAGCACCCCATCTCCGAGCAGTGGACCCGCATCTACCTCTACCTTGGTACCCGGGTGATGGGGCCTAAGTTCCCGGATGACATCAAGCAGGAGAGCCTCAGTGATTACGACATGGGGGAGCTGCGGGACCTGAAGAGGTGGATCTACCGCAAGAGGGTGGAGGCCTGCAAAGCGCGGGCCAGGGGGGCCAAGCCGGCAGCGGCTCCTGTAAAAGTGCTCGAGGTCCAGCGCCCCACCCTGTTCTGAGCTAACAACAAGTTAACTCTTCCACTCATTCCAAACCCGCTATCGCTTTGGCATGTGCTAACGCTATTAACACGGTGTTAACGCCCCCGAGGTCGACGGGGGTGAACACATAGAAAGGAGGCAAATATGCTAA
>JAHKAY010000047.1 GCA_018825785.1 Chloroflexota bacterium
CGGCTATTTCTCCTGAAATCGATGAAGCCCGCCGCCAGCCAGGCCAGGACCAGCCCTGCTCCCCCGCCGTAGACCAGGGAATCTCGCTTCCTCATGGGGGGAGGGGGGGTGTAGCCCTGGGGCTCCGTAGGCTCTCCGGTGGACAGGTACCTCTGGGTGGAGGTAAAGTCAAGGAGTTCCTGAGAGGCGATGCTGCTGGTCAGTGCGCCGAACTGCTTCTGAAGGGAAGCAGCCTTGGCCTGGACTATCAGGTAGTCTTCGTCTTGCCGGATGTCTGCGAGACGGTTCGTCTCCTGCGCGATTGCCTTGTCAATAGACGCCCTCTGCGTATCTTCCAGGTTCTGCAAGCTAGTCAGCGCCGCCAGCAGCTTGGCCTCGGCGTCAGTCCTGGCGGCAGGGAGAGGTCCCAGGAGTTCCACTGCCGATTCCAGCGCCTGCGCAAGCTGGGCTTGCTGGGCTTCCTGGAAGGGCTCGACACTGAGCGAGATGGTGTCCCGGGCCTGGGCAACCATCTGGTCTCGCTGCCCCTTGGCCAGGTCCAGCTGGTCCTTGACCGTCTGGAACTCGGCATTCAGGCTGTCTATTCTCGCCTGGGTCATGGCCGCATCCAGGGCCTCCGTCTCAAGGGAGGCTATGTTCGTTAACACAGTACTTAGCTGTGTCTGAAGGGATTCTATCTTGCGATCCAGCTCCACGTATTCATTACTGTCTCCTACGCCGGCAAGAAGATTCAGCTGCTTGTTGATCTCGGAGCTGAAGTCTTTGCTCTGTGTCGCTTGCGCCGTCTGCAACTGGTTCAGCACCGCCTGCAGCATTCTCACCGTGTCCGCCCTCTCCGCCTGCTGTGCCTCCTGGGCAGACTGGAGATCTACCTGGATACTGTCCCGGGCCTGGGCAACCATCTGGTCTCGCTGTTCCTTGGCTAGGTCCAGCTGGCCCCTTACTGTCTGGAACTGTTCATTCATGGTGTATATTTTCACCTGGGTCTTCGCCCTATCCTCCATATTCTGGCCCAGGGCCTCCAGCTCCAAGGAGGCTATTGTGGTAGCGACGGTGCGTAGCTGGGCCCGCAGGAATGCTATCTTGCTATCCAGCTTGATGTATTCATCACTGTCTCCCATACCAGCAAGAAGATTCAGCTGCTTGTTAACCTCGGAGCTGAACTCTTTGCTCTGTGTCACTTGCAGCGTCTTCAACTGGTCCAGCACCGCCTGCAGCATTTTCTCCGTGCCCGCCCTCTCCGCCTGCTGTGTCTCCTCTAAGGACTGGATATCTATCTGGACCCTGTCCCGGGCCTGGGCAACCATCCGGTCTCGCTCTCCCGTGGCCAGGTCAAGCTGGTCTCTGACCGTCTGGAGCTGGGCATTCAGGCTGTCCATTCTCGCCTGGGTGTTCACCGCGTCCTCCGCATTCTGGCCCAGGGCCTTCTGCTCCAGGGAGGCTATTGTGGTGGCGATGGTGCGTAGCTGGGCCCGCAGGGATGCTATCTTGGTATCCAGCTTGATATATTCATCACTGTCTGCCACGCCAGCAAGAAGATTCAGCTGCTTGTCAATCTGGGAGCTAATGGCTTTGCTCTGCGTGTCCTGCAGAGTCTTCAACTGGGCCAGCACCGTCCGCAGCTGCTTCTCCGTGTCTAATCTTTCTGCCGAAAGGGGGCTGAGGGTGTCCACCACCTCCGCCGTAGCCTTCAGCATCTCGGCAAGATTGTCCTCTCCGTAGGTTATAAGGTTGGCCTGGGCTGTTTCCACGGGTTCCTTCAGCAGAGCGAGGCGCTCTTCCTGGACGGCATCCTGTTGCCTCTTTATGTCCTGGAGTTGCGCCTCCAGACTGTTTTTCCTGTCCTGGGCAAGTTGTTCTTCTTCCGCCAGGATGCGGTTCAAAAGGACCCGGGCCGTGGTCTGGGCTATGTCCTCTTTACTGGGACCTATGACCGTTATCCGGAGCGTTGATGCTGCAGGGACAGGGGAGGCCCGGACCATTTGGGAAAGCTCATCTGGGCCATAGGGCATGGAATCTGGCAGCTCCCGGCTTACTGCTTCCAGGGTGGTGGGGCTCGTGGCCTTGACGGCCAGGGCAGTAATCTGCTGCGCCGTAGTGGGGGCCAGCTTGGGGTCCAGGTAGGTCCAGGAGGGCAGGGACCCCTTGATGTAGACCTGCGAGGAGCCCGCATAGAGGGGTGGGCGGGGTTCGTTGGCGCCTGCCAGGCGAAAGGAAAGCCCCGACTCCGAACTTCCGCCAAATTTGAGAGGCCATTCCCATTGCACTGGCCCCACGACGGCCTTTGCCTCTATGGGGCTGAGGGCACGGTAGGTATAGCCCAGCCCTGCTCCCACCAGGAGACCTATGAGCAGGACATGGAACCAGCGACGAAGGAACTTGTAGTACACTTCCGGTATCATCTCTCACCTCCTGAATAGGCAACCCCGACGATATGGGCATAGGGGCGGTCGGTAAGACCTGTGGAGCACACCATGTCTTCCACGTACCCGGCCACCCGGGCGGGATTCCCCCGGACCACCGCCCTGGGGGGGACATCCCGGGTGACCACGCTCCCGGCCCCCACCAGGGCATACTCCCCAATGGTGATGAAGGGCAGCAGGGTGACATTGGCACCGATCTGGGCGCCCTGTCGGATAGTGGGGCCTCGCATGCACTGAGGGGAAAGCCGGCACCCAGGGTGCAGGTCGTTGGCCACAGTAACCCCGGGAGCCAGGAAGACATTGTCCTCAATCTCCGTGAACTGGGCTATGTAGACCTGGCTATGGACCTTGACATTGTTTCCGATGCGGCATCCGTAGTCCACGATAGAGTTACTCCATATGCGGAAATCGTGGCCTATGGTGTTCTGCTCCCGGATGATGACGTGGTGGCCGGTTTCCAGATGGTCACCAATGGTGGTGCCGGCGTAGATAATAGCGCCGCGCCTGACAATGGCCCCGGCGCCAATTCTAAGAAGGCGAGGACCTGAGGAACCGGGGCGAAGGTAGCCCAGCATGGTCCCCCTCTCCACCCGGGAGCCCTCTCCCAGCTCTACCTGACGCCGCCCGGTCACCGGGCTCCTCTCCTGGCAGGCAGGGGGAGCAACCCTTCTTCGCTCAGGCTTTGCCTTTCCCCTCCGTTGCAAAGGGACCTGGCCGCTGCCTCCAGGATGTTCACCACCCTCAGGCCCATGCGACCATCACTGACAGGCTGTTGACCGCGGGTGATGCAGTCCAGAAAATGCTGGCACTCCACCTTGAGGGGCTCCGTATTGGGGATGGAGGGAATGACCACATTCCCGTTGTGATAGTGGACGGGCCAGCCGTTACCGTTATCCTCCGCCATAGGCACTACTCCCTTGTCATAGATGCGGATCTTTTCAGCCTCAGCCATATCATCAAAGACCACCATTTTCTTGCTGCCAACCACGGTGACCCGCCTCATCTTGCAGGGGTCAAGCCAGCTAACATGGATATGAGCCAGGATGTTCCCGGGGAACATCATCTCCACATAGACCACGTCGTGGAAGGGCGGGGTGATACGGGCCGCTCCGCGGGCGCTGATGGTCAGGGGGTTCTCACCGAGCAGCCAGAGGAGGATAGACAGGTCGTGGGGGGCCAGGTCCCACAGGGCGCTGACATCGGGCTGAAACAGGCCCAGGTTCAAGCGGTTGGCATCAATGTAGTAGATCTCCCCCAGTTCGCCGCTCTTAATGTAGTCCCGCAGGAAGGCCACCGCCGGGTTATACTGGTAGGTGTGACCCACCATCAGTATCCTCTGCTGGCTATCCGCTATCTCCACCAGTTCCCTTGCCTCCTGCAGGCTTGACGTCATGGGTTTCTCTACCAGGACATGCTTGCCCCGAAGGAGAGCCTCCCTGGCTATTTGATGGTGGGTGCTGACGGGGGTAGCTATTACCACCCCTTCCACATCGCTTTCCAGAAGCTCCCGGTAGTCCTTGGTGCAGGCCACCCAGGGATACATGGCCTGGACCTGACGCAGCCTCTCCCCGTTGAGGTCGGCTACCATCCGGAACTCGGCTCCGGGAAGCTCGTGGAAGTTCCTGGCGTGCTTTGGTCCCCAGTAGCCGTAACCGATAAGCCCAATCTTTACCATAGCTACTCCTCTCTTTGCCGAAGGGCCCGCTTCACTACCGAGGGGATGGTGAGCAGGATGATCTTGAGGTCCAGGCCCAGGGAACGGCGATGAATATAGTCCAGGTCTATCCTGACCATCTCGTCAAAGGGGGTCCGGTCCCGGCCGTTGACCTGCCAGGGGCCGGTGAGTCCGGGCGTGACCGCTAGCCTCCCCTTGTGCCAGTCCTCATACATGGCCACCGCCTCGGGAATGTCCGGGCGAGGTCCCACCAGGGACATATCCCCTTTGAGGATGTTGATGAGCTGAGGGAGTTCATCCAGGTCCAGCCGACGTAAGAGAGCCCCGACGCGGGTGGCCCGCCGGTCGTCCACCAGCTTGAATACCGGGCCTGCGGGGTCCTCCTTGTAGGGCGCCCCTTCCTTGACATACCGCTCTATATAAGCTTTATATTCCCTATCGTTGTTGTTGGCTTCCATAGACCGAAACTTGAGCAGGATGAAGCGGCGGCCGTCCTTGCCCACCCGGGGCTGGGCGAAGATAGGGCTCCCCGGCGAATCCATCATCACCACCAGGGAAATAGCAACGAGGAAAGGCAACAGGATCAGCAACCCCAGGAAGGCTAACAACCGGTCCAGGGAGGCCTTGCCGATTTCATAGGGAAAGGTGCGCCAGGCCACCTCAGTCCCTCCTTGCCAGAGAGGCCCGTAGAGACCTTCCCAAGACCTTCTCCTCATACCACTGGACCTCCTTGACCAGCCCCTGCGCGAAATCCGTCCGGGGGCAGTATCCTAGGGTCTCCCTCGCCGCAGAAATATCACATACCAGGTCCAGTTTCGGCCCGGAACGGGGCCGAAACCGGGGCTCCCAGGCAATCCCGCAGAGGCGCATGATCTTCTGGGCCACCTCCAGGGTCCTGGAACCCTCCCCGGAGCCGATATTCAGAACCCGGGAGGGCCTCCTCTCCAGGGCACGAAGGGTGGCCTCCACGACGTCATCAATATAGACATAGTCCCTTATATCGGAGCTGTCCCCCAGAATGACTGGTGGCTGCCCCCGGGCCAGCATCTCCAGGGCAGTGGGTATCAACCGATGGCCCCTCTCCCCCGGTCCGTAGATAGTAGAGTATCGGAGAACGGTCGCAGGTATCTGCCTTTCCCAGGAGAAGGCCGTAAGATAGGCCTCCAGCGCCAGCTTGGTGGCTGCATAGGAGCCTACAGGATGGGGAATGTCCTCTTCTCTGACAGGCAGTCGGGCTTGGGGCCCGTAGACCAGGATGCTGCTGGAAAAGCAGACACCTTGAAGGGAAGGACCGGTCCGCTTCAGCAGGCTAATGGTCCCCAGGAGGTTGCTATTCACCTCTTCGGCGGCGCAGTCGCAAAAATCGGTAGCCGAGGGCATATGCACCCAGAGATGGGCCACCAACTCCACCTCCCGCACCACCCCTTCCCAGGGCCCTGCTTCGGTGAGGGGGCAGACCATCAAGTTCAGTCCGGGGTTGCCCAGCAGGGGCTCTAGCCTGCTTGACTGCTGACGGGGGTCAACAATAGCGGTGACCCGGGCCCCGGCCTCCAGGAGGGCAGCCACCAGCCGGGAGCCGACAAAGCCCGCTGCCCCCGTGACCAAGACTTTCTTCCCCGTCAGCGTGTCCACCCTAGACCTGGGCCTCCTTTGGCTGAGCCAGCCAGTTCTGCATTAGTTCCTCCCTCCTTAGCTGCTGGAGGTCCAGGTTCTGGGCCTTCAGCCAGTCTATGTAGTGGTGAACGCCCTCCTCAATGGCGATGCGGGGCTGGAAATTCATGGTTCGCCGGGCTTTGGAGATGTCTGCCCAGTGCCTGCGGACATCTCCCGGCCTCGGTACCATATATATGGGGGAGAGCTGGCCCTCTTGGTCCAGTTCCTTGAGCACAATATGAGCAATCTGATTTATGGATACCTCCTGGCCAGCAGCGACGTTTACTGTCGCTCCGACCAGGGCGTCGCCCTCGGCGGCCTGGATTATCCCCCTAACAGTGTCCCTCACCTCGGTAAAGTCCCGGGTCTGTTCCCCGTCCCCGAATATCACCGGAGACTGGCCATTCAGGACCCGGACTACGAACCTGGGGAGGACCTCACCATAGGGGCCGCTCCAATGTTCCCGGGGCCCATAGGTGTTGAAGGGCCGGACTATCACTGCGGGCAAGTCAAAGGTCAAGTGGCAGGCCCGCACATAGGCCTCCCCCGCCAGCTTGCTGGCCCCGTAGGGGGTGGTGGGTTCCAGGGGATGCTCTTCATCCATGGGAACCCTCTTGGCCGTGCCGTATACCTCGGAGGAGGAGACATAGACGAACCTTTGGGGGCGGTTCTTGAGAGCGGCCATGCACAGGTTAAGTGTGCCGGTGCTATTGACCTCATGGACCATAAAGGGTTCGTTTAAGGAGACCCTCAAGCACTGGACCGCGAGGTGAAAGACCAGGTCCTGACCTTGGAGGAGCTGATTCATTTTCTCCTCGTCCCGGATGTCAGCCTTCACAAACTGGATGGAGCCCCTCTCCAGGTGGTGGGAGATGTTCTGCAACCGGCCACTGGAGAGGTTGTCCACCACCATTACCGTATTGGTCTCGGCCAAGGCATCCACCAGGTGGCTGCCAATGAAGCCAGCGCCTCCGGTAACGAGAACTTTTAGATTAGCTATCTCCATGTTCGTACCTCCCAATACTGGACAAGGCTACCCTCAGCTATGAGGAGCAATAGCAGCAGCAAGGCCCCCGCCGAAAGGAATATATCCATGGTCCTCTTGGCAGGCTCATGAAGCCTTCCGGGGCGGTTAGTCGGCATGGGTCTCACCTCCGTGGGGAAAGAGCGCAGGGCGGTGTTGCTCCCAACAACTCAGCGCCTCCAGATAGGGACGGGCATAGGGGTGGTGTCGCCCGTAAAGCTCCTCCATTCTCTGCCCCATTTTCTCCAGGTGTTGGCGGAAGGCCTCCTCCATCTCTTCCCAGCCCAGGCCCAGGAGAGAGGCATACCTTGCCACCAGCTCGGCCGTTGTCTGGCTGAACCAGCCAGGCGCAAAACAGGCCAACAGGAAGTTCTTCCCTTTCCTCCGCTGCAATTCACCAAATGAGACAAGAAGGGAAAAGATGTCAAACATGGGAGGGTATTCCTCCCCGAAGTGTTCCCAATCCACCACCCCCACCCCTCCCTTTCCCCGCCAGAGGAGGTTCTGCAGGCAAAAGTCGCCGTGCTGGGGGGGTGTACCCCCTCCCCGGGCCATGGCCTGGTGGAAGTCCACCAGCCACTGGAAGGCCAGCTCCAGATAGCGGCTGGCCCGGGGAATACTGCCATTCCCTATCTCTTCCGGCAGGCGGTGCAGCAAGGGGATCCCCTCTACCGGAGCTTCCACCACTATGGTCTCCATTCCCGCTTCCAGCAGGGCCAAGGGCCGGGGTATGGAGGCTAGGATGGGGTTCCCTTCCAGCCTCGGGCGAATTAGGCTCAGGGCCCGAAATCCCCGGCGGAGGCGAGCAGCCGCAGGAGGCATCACGGCAACCTTGGCCACCGCCATCAGCCTCCCTCGGGGGTCAGTCAGGAAGACTACGACGGCATCCCCAGGCCCGCTTGTTCTGAGGGAGCCCAGAACCTCCGGGGGGCAAGGCCCTGCCATCTCCAACTCTGCCCAATGACGGAGAAGAAAGTCCCGGGCCATTTCCACCAAGGAGGGAGCCTTCACCTACCCCTCCCTCCTGGCCAGGATGAGATAATCGGGGGCCAGCAGAGGCATCAGCCCCAGGCCGGCAGCAAAACGGGCCAGCCTTCCTGCTACCCTCCCTTTCAGAGAGCGCTTATGGCGCCACAGGTCCCCCGCAGGCTCCTTCAACAGGGCCCTCTTGTGGAGGGGCAAGATCATCCCCGGGGATATGTATCCCCGCAGAGGCCAGTAGAAGGTAACCTCCGGGAAACCGGCCTCCTGTAACAACTTGCGATAGCCGCCAAGCCCATAGGTATAGGTTCTGTAGCTATCCCTTGCCTTGCCCGGTGTCCGGTAGTCACTCCGGCTCAGCTTCACCACCAGGGAAGCCAGCCAGCGGGGCATGAGGGAAGTGTAGGGCAGGCCAGAATGGTCGCGCCTTCCTCGGAAGTTGGTGTAGCCGAACCTGTTCTCTATTCCGACAAGGAGGACTCCGCCTGGCTTCAGCTTGCTCCTCATGCTTTTCAGCATGGCAAGCTGGGCCTGGCGCGGGTTGACTCCCCTCATCCATTCCCCCACCCATTCCAGCACACCTATCATCACCACAGCGTCAAAGGCTGCGTCAGGGAAAGGCAGGTTCGGTAGCGCAGCCTGGACCAGCTTCACGTTCTTCAGCCCCTCCTGCTGCATCCGGAACTGCAGGAACCGAAGCCTCTCCGCTATGGGCTCAAGACAGCAGACCATCCCATAATGGTGGGCCAGCACTTGGGCCACCGCCCCCAGCCCCGCCCCCACATCCAGCACCACCCCCTCAGAGGAGAGAGGAAGAAGAGGAAGCCAGCCAGCGCGGCCACTGGAGGCGAGGGAGACGTAGGTCGCCGGATCCCGGTCCATCAGCGCGGCGGCAAGAGCCTCCTTCCAGCCCATTTCTTTTGCCTTCTCTGTTAGCTGGAGCAACTGCTCCCGGGGGAACTCCCCCCAGTAGGGATAGTCTTCCGCAAAGCACACAATCCCTTCCCTTACCGGCCAGGCTCCCCCGCACCCGGGACAGCTTACCCCATCTTTGCCCTCCACTAAGCGGCCCCTGCAGACGGGGCATTCCAGGGGCAGGAAAGGGCTCGTCCTAGTACTGAGCAAGGCTCCCCTCCTTCTTGGCCTGCCTCACTGCCCGGCGGAAGATCCAAAGGGAAAGCGGCAGCAGCACCACCGCGAAAGCTATCAGGGCCAGTAATTCTGGCAACAGCTGGAGAATGGAGTAACCCTTGAGCACAGCCAACCTCATGGCCTCCAGGGAATAGGTCAGGGGCAACAGAGCGGAAAACTTCTGCAGGATGTCCGGCAGGACACTTACCGGGTACATGACTCCGGCCAGCAACGACTGGACACTGCCAAAGACCCAGGCTATCGGGTCTCCCTTCTTCAACACCAGGACGAAAGCTGCTGAGATGATGCCAATTCCGCTGAAAGCGAGGATGGAGAGGACCAGGACCAGGAGGGCGCTGAGGACATTGGCCTGGCTCAGGTCAGCCCCGAAGACCAGGGCCCCGAAGAGCAAGTATATGATTACGGTGAAACAGTTCATCAGATAGTCCCAAAGGCTGGAGGAGAGGAGGATGGAGCCCAGGCGGGTGGGGCTGAGGAGCATCAACTCCAGGGTGCCCATGCTCTGCCCCTCCCGAATGGCTCCAGCAAAGCCGCGCAGGGCCAGCCCAGTAAATCCTGAGAAGGCCAGGCCGACAAGGACAAAAGAGAAGTAGTCCCCGCCATAGGCCTGAAGCTGAGGCGATACCGCCTGGCCGAAGACCCGGGCCACGAAATAGAAGGTGGCCACCCCAAAGAAGATCCCCAAAAACTGAAGAACGAAGGACACCCGGTAGCTTACGTTCAGGGAGAAGTCACGCTTCAGGAAGGCCAGGGCCACACTCATCCCTCGGCTCCTTCCCCCGCCACCGCCGACATGAAAATCTCCTCCAATGGGGGCTCCTGGAGGGTGCAGGAGGTGACGTTCGCACCCCTGTAGACCAGGAACCTCAGGACCTCGGGCAAGGCTAGCTGACGGTCCGAGAGCTTCAGCTCCAGGTGCCACAGCCCGTCGTCCTGGGCGAGGGTCCGCCATCGGAAGACGCCAGGGATAGCCTCCAGCCCGTCCAGGGCCCCGTTGTTCAGCTTCTCCACTGTAAGCAGGCATGTCTCCTGCTTCTGGAATAGCCCCCTCAGCTCCGGGATGGTGCCGCAAGCCAGGATCCGGCCCCGGTGCATAATGGCCAGGCGGTCGCAGAGCTGCTCGGCCTCCCCCAGGTGGTGAGTGGCCAGGACCATCGTTCTCCCCGAGCACACCACCTTATCCCGGAGGAACCGGCGCACTGCCCGGGCGCTGAGCGGGTCGAGGCTCCGGGTGGGCTCGTCCACAAAGAGCAGTCGGGGCTGCCCAAGGAGGCCCCGGGCGATGGCGAGCTTTTGCCTCATCCCCGTGGAATAATTTTGAAAACGCACATCCGCCTGGTCCCGGAGGCTCACCATGTCCAGGAGTTCGTCAATATTCTCCCGCAGACTTGCCCCGGGGAGGCGATAGAGGGCACCAAAGAACTCCAGGTTCTCCCGGCCGGTGAGTCTCCAGAAGAAGCTCCGCTCCTCGGCGCTGACCAGGCCCACCATCTCCTTGACCTTCTGCTCGTCCCGGACCACGTCGTGCCCGAAGACGGTCGCCTTCCCCAAGGTGGGCAGGATCAGAGTGCAAAGGAGCTTCATCAGGGTGGTCTTGCCCGCCCCATTGGGCCCCAGGAGGCCGAAGAGCTCCCCCTCTCTCACCTCTAGGTCCACCCCGGCCACAGCTGTGACCTGCTCCTGGCGGCCCACGAGGCCCTGGAACAGGGCCTTGTAGCCCTTTTCCCTGGGGAAGCGCTTGGTCAGGGCGGAGGTCCTGATGGCCAGAGTCACGTTTTCCTCCAGGTGAATCTCTGCACACACCGCCAGGGCATGCGGCCAAGACGTATCACCCAGGAGCGGTGCCAGGGGCGCCAGGGAGCGAGCCGGTAGACCGAGAGGTTCAGGAGGCGACCCAGCCCCGTGCCCAGCCTCATGCGGCGGCCGTCCCTTTGTATCTCCACCACCATCCCCAGCACCTGCTCCGCCAGGATAGGGGCATCTGCACCAACCACGTTGTCCCCCTGGGCGATGAACATGAGTCGGCCATCCTTCTCCACCCTCCGGACGAGGCGGTGAACCATGTGGGAGGTGCCCCCCCGGTGATAGAAGATTATCTCCCCCGGCCGGAGCCGGGCCGGGGCCACCGGCTCCACTAGGAGGACATCCCCGCCCCGGATAAAGGGGTGCATGCTCGACCCCCCGGCCTGGAAGCGGAAACTGCCCCCCCGCCCCAGCACCTCTTGGGCCAGGGCGTGAAAGTCCGAGGAGCTCAGCACCCTGCTATTTGCTTCTGACATGATGCAGCACTGTCTCCACGGCGCTATCGTCAGGCAGAAACCCCAGTTCATAGCTAGGGACTTTCTGGGTCAGCTCGTCAATGAAGCCCAGGATGAACTCCATCCCTGAGGCCAAGTAGAAAGGAGGGAAACAGCGGACCAGCAGCCGTCTGGCGGCATCCCCTGGGGCCAGGGACTGGATATAGTTCTTCGGAGCTTGCTTTAGGAAATACAGCCCTTCCAGGGGGGCCTTCCCGGGCAGGGAGGCCCAGGCATCCCCGTGCCAGGGGGTGCCGTGCATGAAGAAGCGGCCCCCCTCTTTGCGAAGAATGAGGCGGTCATCGCTGAGGATGGGAACTTGCCGCTTTTGCCAAAGGCGGGCCGTGGTGCTCTTCCCCGCCCCTGAGACGCCGACGAAGGCCAGCCCCTTACCCCCCATGTCTATCCCGCAGGCGTGTATGTCCATCCCCCCCCCTCCCCGCGCCAGATAGTTGACCATAAGAACCTCGTCAAAGGGGTACAATACCGGGCAGACAGAGCGTGCCGGCCTGTCGTCCGTGGGCCGAAAGTAAAGGTCCCCCTGGGTGAAGTCCTCCTTGAGGATGGCTAAACTGTAGGGCAGTGGACCAAAGACCGGGGAGGTGAAAGAGAAGACGTATTTCCCTTGGGAGCGGTGAAGGGTCCAGAAGCTCCCGGTATCAAACAGCTTCTCCTCCAGCGCCAGCGTGGGGAGTTGCCCGTAGTGTACCCGGATGAGGATGTCGGCCTGCCCGTCGTCCACCAGGAACCTGGGATGGGCGTCGCTGATCTCGAGGAGCACACTCTCTGAGACGAATCTCACTGTCACCCCTGCTATCCTCATCTTCAGTTCTCTGGCCATAATGGTGTCTTTCACTTCCATCCCTCCTTCCCCCTGACCCTCCTATGGGACCGGTGGCTCCGGGGCGGCGGGCCCCGAGGGCCCGCCGCCCGGTATGACGCCGCCGTCTAGTACCTGAGCCCCGCGCCTACGCTAGTACGGTCGACGGGCTAAGAGCCGACCCACAGGCACTGCCGGCCAGGCGGAACACCGACACAGTCGGCACCCCCGAATCCCGGGCCTTCGTACAGCGCCTCAACCTTGCAGTTGCCAAGCACGGCCTCGGAAGGCCGCAGCTCAACCATGCTGACCTCAGGTGTTTCGTAAAGACTCTTCATGCCCATCACCCCCTTTCACCCACAGTATTTGTAGCAGACAGCGACGTCTGCGGGGCTCCATGATTCTGTAAGTCCCTCAGCCCATAGGTCTCAACCCGGAGGTGGGCCAGGCGGCAGAGGAAAGGCACCACTGACTCCGGGTCTCCGTTCTCCTGCTCGGAAAACGGCGGGCACCGCCCGCAGAGGTTCACCAGGTCGCAGTGGAGGCAGGCGAAGTCCTTGGTGCACCGGGTGTTCTTTACCGCCGGCAGGAACTTCTCCCAGGCCTCGGCAAAGGTGCCCTTACGCAGGTCATAATGGGGATTGCGGGCCTCGATGCAGAGCGAAAGCCGGCCGAAGGCGTCTACGAAGAAGCTATGCACTCCGCTGCCGCACCAGTAGAGGAACTTAGATTCAATAGGATGCAGGAAGTTCTCTGCGAACTCCCGCCAGGCCCTCGGCCGGTCCTCATCCTCTAGCTCCAGCTGGATAACCTCTTGAGGCTCCAGCCTTACCCGGTAGGGGTCCTTCATCCCGTCCAGCCTGGGCCATACTATGGGGTCATAGCGGAACTGAGCGCCCAGCTTCTGAGCATACTTCTGGATGTCACCAATCTCGTGCCGGTTCAAAGTCAAGGCCATAGCCTTTATGACCAGGGAGATACCACGCTCTGCCAGAAGTTCTATCCCCCGGATAGCCCGGTCGAAGGAGCCGGGGACTCCGGTGACCCGCTCGTAGGTCTCCCTGGTGGCCCCGTATAGGGTTATCTCCACGGCCTGTGGCCGCCAGTGATGGAGAAAGTTGGCTATCTCCGGGGTGACCAGGGTTCCGTTGGTAAAAAGGGTAATTAAAAAGCCCTTCTTCTTGGCATAGGCATAGATATCCAGGAAATCCCGGCGCACCATGGGCTCCCCGCCGGTAATGAGGAGCCACAGGCAGCCCGCCTCGGCTAACTGGTCCAGGAGATGGCAATACTCCTCGTAGCTGAGCTCCTCCCTATCCGGCTCCACCGGGCAGTGGGTGACATAGCAGTGGACGCACCGGTTATTGCAGCGGGGGGTTATCTCCAGGGTTCCTTGAAGGGGGATCCTGAGACCCGACACCCTTCTATTCAGCCCAACCCCCCAGTCAGCATAGCTGAAGGAGGGTACCTCACAGACCCCCATGCCTATGCTTCCCCTTCAACCGGGATGACCATTTTCAGCTCTTCCAGGCGGCTAGCGAAGCGCAGGGTGTCCTTGGTAGCCCTCTCCAGGTCTACCTCGAATTCCTCCACAATGGTGAGGGCGATATCGGCCACAGGGCGCTTGCCGTCCAGCAGCGCCCAGATACGCGCAGCCACAGGGTTCAGGCTATAGAAGTAGGCCAACTGGCCTGCTTCCTGGCGGATGGGCACCAGGATGAGCTCACCAGCGATCTTCCTGGCCACCATGTTGCCGTCCTTCTGGTAAACCTTGCCTATCTTAGAAAACCTTGCCTCTCTAATCTCGAACACCTTTGCCTCCTTCTCCTCTTCTCATTCCTCTGGAGTCGTGGCTGCAAGAGCAGATAAAGCCTTGCTTCCCTGGCTCTGAACAGCGAGACCAATGCCGCCTGTGGAAAAATGCAGTTCCTCGCTCATTTCACCGTCACCGACTTGGCCAAATTTCTGGGCCTGTCCGGGTCCAGCCCCCGGCAAACGGCCGAGCAATAGGCAAAGAGCTGAAGGGGGATGACGCTCACCAGGGGATAGAAGATGTCCTCTACCCGCGGGATAGGGAGCCAGGTGCTGAAGATCTCGTTGTCGGCATCGGAGACGCCGATGACGAAGGCCCCCCGGGCCCTGGTCTCCATGGCATTGCCCAGGGACTCATGGTAGGTATAGTCCTGGGGGGCAATAGCGATGACAGGGGTACCCTCCTCAATGAGGGCCAGGGTCCCGTGCTTCAGCTCCCCGGCGGCCATACCCTCCGCGTGGACATAGCTTAGCTCCTTCAGCTTCAGAGCCCCCTCTGTGGCCACAGCAAAGTTGATGCCTCGGCCCAGGAAGTAGAAGTCCCGCTTGTCCACGGTGGCCCTGGCCAGGTCCATGACCTTCTCCAGGTAGCCCGGGGTCAGCATAGCCCTTATCTCCTGTGCGACCAGGGAAAGCTTGTCCTGGGCAGTCTGCACCCCGTTGGCCATGGCATGGGCCAAGAGATAGAAGATAGCAAGCTGGTTGGTAAAGCTCTTGGTGGCGGCGACACCCAGCTCGGGCCCGCAGTTGAGATACATTGACTGGTCGCTCATCCTCACCAAGGAGGAGGCCGGAACGTTGACCAAGGACATGACCTGCGCCCCCCTGGCTCGGGCCTGTCTTACCCCCTCCATGACGTCCGCCGTCTCCCCGCTCTGGGACACGGCGATGACCAGGGTATTCTTGTCAATAGAGTCGCTGAAGTATTGGAACTCGGAGGCCATGACCACATCGCAGAACTTCCCGGCCAGCTTGGAGAAGAGATACCTGCCGATGATGGCCGCATGGCGGGAGGTGCCGCAGGCGGCGATGACCACCTGCCTGGCCCGAAGGATTGCCAGGGCGAGATCCAGGAGGACCCCCCGGTCCTGGGCCAGAGCCATCTCCAGGGCCTGGGGCTCTTCCATGATCTCTTTCAGTGTATAGTAGGGATACCCGTTCTTGTTGGGAGTATCCCACTGCTTGGTCAGGGGTAGGGGCTCCTTTTCCTTCCCGCACCCGTCGGGGCCGTAGAAGCGCACCGCACCATTACCTAGAAGCACCGTTTCGTCTTCTTCCACCAGGTAGAATCCCCGGGCGCGACCGCCCAGACAGATAAGGTCGCTGGCCAGCCATGAGCCCCCCTCCCCCACCCCCACCACCAGGGGGCTGTTCCTCCTGGCCCCCACCATGATGCTGGGATAGCGGCTGAAGACCACCGCCAGGGCATAGGACCCAACAACCCGCCGGGTGGCCTCCCTTACTGCTTGCTCCGGGGGCAGGCCATTTTCGAGGTATTCCTCAATGAGGTGACATAGCACCTCTGAGTCTGTCTCCGAGGCGAAGGTATGCCTGCCTTCCAGCTCTCGGCGTAGCTCCTGGTAGTTGTCAATGATGCCGTTGTGCACCAGGGCTAGCTCCCTCTTGCAGTCAAAGTGGGGGTGGGCGTTGGACTGTGTTACCCTGCCGTGGGTGGCCCAGCGCACATGCCCGATGCCAACCTGGCCGGGCAGTCGGTCCAGACCGTGCCGTGCCTGGACCTCTTCCACCTTCCCCACATCCTTCTGGTGCCATACCTCCCCTTCCCAGACGGTGGCCACACCAGCCGAGTCATAACCGCGGTAGTCCAGGAGCCTCATGGTCTCCAGGAGGAGAGGGGCCGCCCTCTCCTTACCAATGAAGCCTACGATTCCGCACATAGGCTCCGCCTCAGGCTTTCCAGGAAGGCCTCCCTGTTCTCCGGGTCATAGCGGAACGGGTTGTCCTTCACCCGCACCGGTATGTCGGCCCGGAGGAGCCGGCCGGGCTCCACATCTTCCTGCACATTCACGAAGGAGCCAATAATGCTCCCTGCCCCTATCCGCACCCCCGGGTCAGCCACCCAGTGAAACCCCGTCTTACAGCGGTCTCCGAACATGGCCCCCAGCTTGTCCGTGCCCGTATCCACCATCTGCTCTCCTATCCGCACCTTAACCGTCTGCTCATCCCAGCGCATGTTGGCGATACCCCCAAAGCTAGCGAAGGCGCAGCCCCGGCCGATAACCGAATCAAGTACGCCGTTGGCAGCATGGAACCAGCAGCTGTCACCCACATAGCTGTGCTTGAACTCAGCTGCAATGCCGGTAACACTGTTATCGCCCAGATGGGTTGAGCGGACCAGGCTGAAATTGCCCACCACGCTGTTCTTACCGATGTAGCAGGGCCCTCGCAGGATGGCAAACTCCAGGACTCTGGCCCCTTCATCAATGAAGACCTCCCCGTCTATTACCGCCTTATCTGAGACCCGGGCGCTGGCGGCGATGTGCCTCTTGATGCGCCCCAGGAAGTAGTCCATGGCCCGCAGGATATCCCATGGGTACTTGATGGCGGTCCAGGGGCCGCCGTAGGGGACCACCCGGCAACGGTAACCCTCCTGGGCCATACTGGTGAGGGTCCGTTCATACCCGTCGTCGGGGGTCTCCTCCATACCCCGCAGGTGCTCCAGGAAGACCCCGATGTCGGCAAAGCGGTGCAGGACCACATTCACCAGGTCGCTGGGCTCCTCCCCCCTCTTGGGCTTCTCCACAATGGCGTCGAGTTCCCCGTTCCCCCGCAGCAGGAGATAGCCGCCGGGGAAATAGCACTTGGTCCGGTGGCCCAGGATGCTGCAAAAAGAGGAGTTCTCCCCATCCAGGATGGCCCTGTATGCGGAGCGGTCCACTATGTCGTTGGAATTGACCACCAGGGTCTCCCCGGCCAGAAGATGACGTGCCGAGGCCAGAGCGTGGGCCATGCCCAGTGGCTTCTCCTGTGCCGCCAGCTCAAAGCTGGCCCTGGGAATACGCCCCACAATTTCCCTTATCCTCTCTATGTTCGCCGGGTTGCCGATAAGAACAAAGTCCTTTATGCCAGCCTCCTGGGCCAGCGCAATCTGGTGCTCCAGGAGGGTCTTGCCGAGGAACTTGAAGAGGAACTTGTCCTCAGTGAAGGGGAACATTCTTCTGCCGATGCCGCCGCAGAGAAAAACCGCCCTCATCTGGCTGCCCCTCCATTGAGCAGGCTTTCCACATATTGCTGGCCCATGCCCACCAGTGCCCGGGCTCTCTCGGGGGAGGTGGCCTCTGCTATCACCCGGATGACGGGCTCGGTCCCGCTGGGGCGAAGGAGCATCCAGGCATCGTCAAACTCCAGCCGGAGGCCGTCCAGGGTGTTTACCCCGGTGGCTCCGAAGAGGGGGCCCTGTGTTCTCAAGGGCTGGCCCACCCTTTCCTTTTTCTCCCGCGGGCAGGGGACCTTTGCCTTTTCCAGGAACAGCCGGGGGAGAGTCCCCAGGAACTCCCTGATATCTCCTATCTGCCGCAGCCGCGAGAGGAGGAGGAGACTGGCAAAGATGCCATCGGGGTAGTAGCCCATGGAGGGGAGGATATAGACGCCGACCGGCTCCACCCCCAGGGCCGCCCTCAGCTGGCGGCAGAGATGGGCAACGGGTCCATCCCCCACCTCCCCCCGTACCACCTCCCCCCGGCCCCGCAGGGCAAGCTCCAGCAGCCTTCCCGTCTCCACGGTGGCCGCCACCCTTCCCCCCGGTGAATCCCGCAGCATCAGGTGGGAGAGGAAAGCGAGCATCTCGTTGAAGCCCAGGAACCCCACGCTATCGCAGAAGGCCACCCTGTCACCGTCCCCGTCAAAGCACACGGCTATATCGCCGCCCTTCTCCCGGAGGAACTCCACTGTCCCCTGCAGGCTGAGCTCGGTGGGCTCAGGCCCCCGTCCGGGGAAGAGACCATCGGGCTCATCATTGACCGCCGCCACTTCCAGCCCTAGCTCCTCAAAGAGACGGGCGACAAATCCCGCCGTGGCCCCATTCCCCGGGTCCACCACCACCCTCCAGGAGCGGGACAGGGGGGGAAGTCGGCGGCAGAGAAGGTGATAGTAGGTCCCCAGGCCCTGAAGGTCGTGGTCCAGCGTCCCCCGGGATGAGTTGCTGAAGCGGCCCTCCCTGTAGATTGCCTCTAGCTCCTGCTCCTGTCGGCGGCCGTAGGCGAGGCCGCTGGAGTGGAAGAGCTTGACACCGTTGTACTGGGGGGGGTTGTGGGAGGCGGTAATCATGGCGCCGGCGGCAAACCCCAGCTCCTGGGTGAGGAGGGCCAGGGCGGGGGTGGGGAGAATTCCCCAATCGGCCACCCGGGTCCCCGATGAGACCAGGCCAGAGACGAAGGCTTCTTTCAAGGCCCCGCTGCTTTGTCGGGTATCGGAGGCCACCGCCACCCTGGCCCCATCGGTCAGGGAGGAGCCCAGGGCCTTCCCCACCCCAAAGCAGAGCTCGTGGGTGATTTCCTCCCCTACCAGGCCCCTGATGCCGCTGGTGCCAAAAAGCCGGGGCACTATGCCCTCACCCCCACAGCTACAGGCAGGGTGGGGAAACCCAGCCCTATCCCCCGATAGATAAAGCCCCACCGCGCCATCTCCTCAGGTTCAAAGAGGTTCCTTCCATCCATGAAGA
Organism: Chloroflexota bacterium; assembly: GCA_018825785.1. Classification (NCBI taxonomy): domain Bacteria; kingdom Bacillati; phylum Chloroflexota; species Chloroflexota bacterium. Next base: position 18,519 of record JAHKAY010000047.1, read on the forward strand.
TGGGTTGCCTCATTAGCGACCGGACCCTGGGCATGTCCAGATGTTTGAACTCCTCCCACTCGGTGATAAGGAGCAGGGCATCGCAGCCCTGAGCCAGCTCATAGGGGTCAGAGCAGCAGTTTAGGCGGGGATAGAGCTGAGCGCAGGCGGACATGGCCTTGGGGTCATAGGCCCTGATGAGGCTCCCCGCCGCCTCCAGAAGGCGGATAATATCCAGGGAGGGAGCCTCCCGTACATCCTCGGTGTTGGGCTTGAAGGCGAGGCCCAGAAGGCCCACCACCCTACCCTCCAGGCTGCCTAGAAGGGAATGGAGCTTCTCCACCGCCATAGCCCGCTGGCGATAGTTGGCCTTGACCACCGCCTTCAACACCTGGCAAGAGGCCTTGTTGGCCTTTGCCATGTAGATGAGGCTCCTCATATCCTTGGGCAGGCAGCTGCCCCCCCAGCCCAGGCCGGCCTTCAGATAGGCCTGCCCCAGGGTACTATCCAGGCCAAGGGCCCGGGAGACCACCCGCACATCAGCCCCTATCCCTTCACAGATGGAAGCAATCTCGTTGATGAAGCTGATGCGGGTGGCCAGGAAAGCATTGTGGGTGTATTTGATAAGCTCAGCAGTCCGCAGGCTGCAGATAACTGTGGGGCTAGCCAGCCCGTCGTGAAGCCCTGCTATCGCCTCGGCGGCAGAGAGGTCTCCAGAGCCTATGATGATGCGGGCCGGCTTCATGAACTCCTCTATGGCCGTCCCCTCCGAGAGGAATTCCGGGTTGAATACCATCGGCACCACCCCACCCCGTTCCGCGGCCAGGAGCCCGCCAACCCTTTCCGTGGTCCCTACCGGCACCGTGCTCTTGATGACGACAATGCTCCCTTCATCCATGGTGCGCGCAACTTCCTTGGCGGCGGCGCGCAGGTACCTGAGGTCAGTCCTCCCCCCGGGAGAGGAGGGTGTGTTTACGGCAATGAAGATGGACCCCTTGCCCCCTACCCCCTCCCTGTAGTTGGCGGTGAAGGAGAGGCGACGGGTGGCCAGGTTGTGGCGTACCATTTCCTCCAGTCCCGGCTCAAAGAAGGGAATGGTGCCCTGTTGCAGGGCCTCTATCTTTCTCGAGTTCACGTCCAGGCAGCTCACCCGGTGTCCCAGCTCGGCAAAACAAGCAGCGGTCACCAGCCCGGCATGCCCGGCACCAACGACTGCAATCTTGGACATATTCATTTCTTACTTTCGCAATTGTATGGGGCCCTCGGTTAGCAGGGGGTGTATGTATAGTAGGAACTCGGTTAGAGTTTGTTTCGCCCATCTAGAGGAGAACATTTCGCACTATCCTGGCGGCCTGGCCTCGTGGTGCCTGTCCCAAAGCCGAGAGCGCCTCGCAGTGGCCCCGGGACCGGCTAGGGATAGGTGTGAACAGGGAGGGACGAATTAGTATGAAGGTTAGAGAGAAGCGCCGAGGGCTCCGGCTGCAGTAGGGGCTGCCCTGAGAAGCGCCAAACATATGTAGGAGGCTACGGAGATGAGAAATAGCACGTTAGATAGACTCGAACGAATCCCGGAGGGGTACTCAGTTTATGGATGGGGGAAGAAGGTTTCGAGCCAGGTCCCCAGCACCAACAATGCCCAGATGTGGTTGGCGCGGTTCTCACGGCCTGACAGGTGGATGTTGAACATATGCACTATAGCTTCTTTCTGGAAAAGGGGCCATTGGGTAAGGCAAGTATTGAGCAGGTCTTCCCGGGCCTGGTCCTTCAGGTCGTGGGAAAGCCACCGGTCAAGGGGTACCGCGAAGCCCCTTTTCCGTTGGGAGGCGACTTCCTTGGGCAGTATCCGTGCCGTGACTTTTCTAAGGAGGTATTTCTTGGTCAGGCGTCTGATTTTCAGGGAGGAAGGGACCTGGGCAGCAAGCTCCAGGAACTGGTGATCCAGAAGAGGAGAGCGGGCTTCCAGGGCAAAGGCCATTGAAGCGATATCCACTTTGGGTAGCAAGGCCCCCGGCAGATAGGTCACCATATTTGCGTAGAGGGCCTGGTCAAGGGGGTCATCAACGCCGGAATCCAGAAAGGCCTCCTCCAGCACCTTCAGGGCGCGGCCCTGCCCTGTCCTGTCTCTGAGCTCTGGTGTATAAAGGTTTGACTTTTCTTCTTCTGAGAAAAAGATCATGGAGCGGATATAGTTGCTATGTGGCTCACCAGCGTGGCGAAGGAGATTAGCCGTGGTCTTGAATCGCCTGTTTTGCAGGAGGTACGCGAGGACATCAGACAGGATTGCCGCGGGCTGATTAAGAACGCCCCCCCCGGTCCATTTCCTCCACTTGGCGGTGAGGGCATGGTAGAGAAGGGCATTGTAGCCGGCAAAGTTTTCGTCTCCCCCGTCGCCATTCAGAACCACGGTGACATGCTGGCGGGTAAGGCGAGACAAGTACCAGGTGGGGATGGCGGCGGAGTCGGCAAAGGGCTCTTCATAGTGGCGAACCAGCTCCGGCAGGATAGAAAGGCACTCGGGGGTCACGAAGAACTCGTGATGGTCGGTCCCCAGGCCACTGGCTACTGCCCGCGCGTAGGGGAGCTCGTTGTACTCTTTTTCGGGGAAACCGATGGAGAAGGTCTTCACCGGGCTTGAAGAGAGCCTGGTCATGAGGGCAACTATGGTTGAGGAGTCAATTCCTCCGGAGAGCCACGCACCCAGAGGGACATCCGCTATCATCCGCACCCTGACGCACTCCTCCAGCTTGGCAAGTATCCTCTCCTCCCATTCCCTTTCGGGGAGGCTGAGCTTCTTGGAGTAGTCAAGCTTCCAGTACCTTTTTATCTCCAGTTTGCCTCTATGCCAGAGGAGACAATGCCCTGGGGGAAGTTTCCTGATTCCGCTGAAGCCCGTGAGGGGTGCGGGAACGTACTGGTAGGTCAGGTACTGGTCTATGGCAACCCAGTCAGGTTCCCTGGGAACGCCAGGGTCGGCGAACAGGGCTTTGAGCTCTGAAGCAAAAATAAGGAAATCCGGTCCCAGAAAGTACTTGAGGGGCTTCTTACCCACGCGGTCCCGGGCCAGAAGCAGTTTTCCCTGCTTGTCATCCCAGATGGCAAAGGCAAACATCCCCCGCAAGTATCTCAGACAGTCCTCTCCGTATTCCTTGTAGAGGTAGAGGATCACCTCGGTGTCTGTTCTTGACCGGAAATGGTATCCCTTCTCCTCCAGGTCTTTCCTCAGTTCTAGGAAGTTGTAGATTTCGCCGTTGTAGGTGATATAGACTGTCTCTTCGGGGTCAGACATGGGCTGGTGGCCCGCAGGAGAAAGGTCCAGTATGGAGAGCCTCTGGTGCCCCAGTCCGATGGGGCCTCGGGTCCAGACCCCTTTGTCATCAGGCCCCCGGTAGGAAATGGTTCCTGCCATATTCCTGATGAGCTCGGGGGACACTGCCTTTTGGGGGTCAAAGTACAACTTTCCCACAATCCCGCACATGACGCTACCTGCTTCCTAACAAATGAAGTTATCCTTATCCACCAGTATTGGGGAAGTGGGGTTTGAATTGGGTTGCGGAAGGGTCATAACTTGGTATGAATCGGGCCAGCCCTGGGGAGGGGAGTCGGCGGTGGTGGAAACAACAAGGTCCGCTCTCTGGAGGTCGTCTGGAGAGAGGCAGTGGAAATCGGGGTGATAGCTGGGGGAACAACGCATTGATGCTGAGGGTGACAGCGCCTCGTCTTAGGTGGTGGTGGGGTCCTGGCTCGAAACCTTCTTCCCCCGTCCCTAGCAGGGTGCTGAAAAAGGGGGTGCCCAACCAAACGCAGATACGAAATATCCGACAGATCCAAAGCTAAGGTCTCGTTCTACGGGACTTTTTCATCACCCTGCTAGAGAAGGTCACCCAGCGTTTCCACCATTTTCCCGTGTCTCATCACTCCTAATTCGCACTCCAGGCGATTTCGAGCATAAGGCCGTCAAGGTATGGATTGGGTGTAACATCGGTTGAATACCCCCATCTCACAGCCAGGTCATTTACCTTGGCCTGTGTCCAACTCCCGCCTGAAGGTGGAGTAGCGTAGCATTTACTACTGGTATAGATGGCTGTGGTTTGGGAGATATCTCCAGCGTAGATAATGTCCAGCGTACCTCCATCATCCAACTTCAAGGTGACATTATTGGCCGCGGTACCTCCCGAATGCTGGGCAGAGACAACCATCACACCGACAGCATCTGCTAGCTCGGGCGTGTCCTCAAAGTCCACCCTGATGTATGCTGTGTTGCGGATGACCACCTGTTTGGTGTAGTCCGTGATGCCATTGATAGGCTGTTCATCTAGGAACGAGTGAACATCCCCCGATGGCTGGGCGATGCTATTTGAGTCCTGGTCTTGGAAGTCCCCATCTATGAATGAGTGGTCTCCTGAAGCATCTGGGGAATATCCCAGCACCTTGATATCACCAAAGGGATAATCAGCTCCTGTGTAGGAAAGGATAATATCATCCACAAGCCAGTCGCCTGTGATGGCCCCGCCTGCAACTCCGACCGAGAAGGTGGTTATATTAGCGCTAGCCTGAACGCTGGTAGCTTGGGTCTGAGCAACTCCATTCACTCTCCAGTCCAAGGTTGCGGTAGCCTCGGAGGAGTTGAAGTCAAAGTCAATGACATACCAAGTTCCTGTTGCCCAGGCAGCCCCGTCTACCACAGCGGTAGCACCCATTTTTGCCTGGAATACACCCGTGTCAAAATTAGGACCTATGACAAAACTGCCGTTTGTGTTGGTGCCTGAAATAACGGTGGTAAGAGCGTACTGGCGAGCTGACCAAGCATCTATCCTAAACGCAATCCTACCAACCAGTCTGGTAGTAGTGACGGTTTTCCTCAAATAGCCTGATAGGGTCGTGAGATTCCACTCATAGGCCCGTAACCCACTACGGACAACTGTAGTGCTGACTGTTGGGGCTGTTCTCGAAACAGCATCCCAATACCTTGTCCCAGGACCAGAGGCCCCTGCGGTCACTATCCCGCTCTCAGCCCCAGAGATGAAGATGGGTTTGGAAGTAGGAGTGGGAGTCGGAGTGGGCGTAGGTGTGGGCGTAGGTGTGGGCGTAGGTGTGGGCGTAGGTGTGGGCGTAGGTGTGGGCGTAGGTGTGGGCGTAGGTGTGGACGTAGGTGTGGGCGTAGGTGTGGGCGTAGGTGTGGGCGTAGGTGTGGGGGCGCCGCCTACTGCCGCCAGAGCGTTGATGCGCCTTATGCCATATGTCGACCACATAGCGCCCGCCTTATCTGCCATGACCTCTATCTGGTTGCGGACGCTGGTGTTGCTCTTGCCCCACTGGGGGGTTGCCCACAGCAGGCTGGCCAGACCGGCTACATGGGGGGCGGCCATGGAGGTCCCGTTGAGGGAGCCGTAGTTCAGAGGACGGTTGGGAGTAGGCTGGTTGGGAAAAGTTGAGAAGATGGCTACCCCTGGCGCTGCCACGTCCACCCAGTTGCCATAGGTGGAAAAGCTGGCCTTAGCATCGCTCTGGTCAGTAGCCGCTACCGCGATTACATTGGTGTAGGCCGCCGGGTAGAAAAGAGCATCAGTGCCGTTGTTCCCCGCCGCTGCCACTACCACCACGCCACTGTTCCAGGCGTAGTTAATGGCCAATTCCACTGCTTGCGACTGACCGGGACTGCCCAGGCTCATGTTTATGACCTTGGCCCCGTCGTTGGTGCTGGGATTGCCATCCGGGTCGGCGGCCCAGCGAATGCCGTCCGCCACCCAGCTGAAGTAGCCGTAGCCCTGGTCCCCTAGGACCTTGCCGTTCATCAGGCTGGAGTTGAAGCCTACCCCCGCCACGCCAATGCCGTTGTTGGTGGCAGCAGCGGCGATGCCAGCCACATGGGTGCCATGGCCGTTCCTGTCGTCCACCGTGCTGCTGGTGGTGAAGTCCTTGTTGGCTACAATCTTGGCCGCCAGGTCCTCATGGTCCTGGTCAATCCCCGTATCCAGGATGGCGATCTTGACGCTTGAAGAGCCTGTAGTGATGTCCCAGGCCTCGGGGGCCAGGATTTTGGCCATGCCCCACTGCTGGCCGAAGGAAAGGTCGTTGGGTGTTTCTATGGCGTAAGCCATATAGTCAGGCTCGGCGAACTGGACCGACTTCTCGCGGCCGTAGTCCTTCGCCTTCTGCTTGACCTGGCCCGGGGGCACCCTCACCACCTGCACCCCCAGCGCAGCGATTTCGCCCGCAACTTGGCCGCCATGCCTGCCATGGATATTCCGCTTCGCGGATTCCTCAGTGCCGGGCTCAAACTTGACCAGGATGTGGTCAGGAGCGAAATCAGCGGTGGCGGGGCTATCACCATTCACGCCAGATATCGCCATAAGAGGCGTAGGGACAAAGAGCCCCGCCAGTAGCCCGAGGATGACCCCTAGCCGGAGCAACTTCACGAGATACAGTCTAGTGTCCATATCTTCCTCCTACCCCACCGCCGGAGCAATCATGATTATCATCCTCCCAGTTGACAGCCTCTATGGGCTTGCACTAGCGTAGAGCAAACCTCCTGTCGCGTCAATTGGAGAAAGTGGGGCCAACAGTTTTCCCACCAATTCCTAACCATCTCCTTCTTGTCTTCCCATAGATCAGGCCCCAATTTTGGGAGAGCCAGGTCGAATCTGTCCAGGGGCCGGTTTCAATTCGGTAGGAGGAGGGGGCCAAGATGCAGGACCTTGTTCTTTCATTTGACCTTGCTGAGGGGTGCCTCGGTTTCTGCAATAATGTGGCAGGATATGCTGGTTGCCCCTCGGGACCGGAAGTGGTGGCTGACCTGGGTGAAGTGAGCTTTAGCGAGGCCCTCCGTCGCCAAATCCAAATCGTAGCTCGGTTCCAGCAAGTCAAAGTGGGAGCCATAGAGAAAGGCAGCATCAGCGATAGGGAGGTCATATTCCGCTGCTGGTACTGTGCCAAATACTTCAATAGGACCGCCTGGCTCAAGCAGTTCCCCGGCCACCCCTGGAACGAGTGGGATGGAACCGAGCCCGTAGAGAGAGACCTGCGCATCGGTGGCAAGGCCTAGGGGCCCAGGCGGAGGTGCTCTCACCCCTTCCGATGCCCAGCTGTCATGGTTCTTCTGAAGTCAGGGTCTTACGTAGCTGCGAGAGAAAGAAATGGAAACATGATTCCGATTCGCCGAAGGTAGTTTCTTCATCAGACCTGATGAGGTTGCTATGCTTCTCGTACAGTCTCTTGGCCTCTTGGTAGACCGAGTCGTTGATAGCATTGCACAAGCGCAGGTCTTCAATGAGCCTGCCGGTGCTCCAAGAGGGGTCTGAGGTGGCGTTTTCCACGCCATTGTCTCCTTGCCGCTGTTCAGCCAGGGGGCGCCATTTGGCCTCGAGTAACCGAACTATCCCCAACCAGCTCAGCAGAAGTGAAGTGGTAAAAGCCGATTCCTGGTGACTGGTGTAGGCTTCCAGGAGAAGCCTCAAGTCCTTGCGGACCGTTGGATGGCCGGTCATGAGCTCGGCTCGCCGCATGAAGCTCCTGATGTTGTCGGGGTGATAGAATCTGGCATCCCACCCCTCAAATCTCCTTTCCGGCAGTGCCTGGTTCCCGGCCTTGTACGACCATCTCTCGCTGTCTATCTCTTTGTTCACCGTGTCAATGTAGCATTCAACCAGGTCCGTTTCCCGGATTCCGTTGACTGAGACACTTCTGAGTATAAGGACAGCCATGATCTCGTTGAGCAGTCTGACTGCCGTAGCCCTTTGAGCCTCAGCCAAAACAACCAGGCCTTCACGGCTGACTACCACCTGTCTCCCCTTGTAGACGGTGTCCAGGGCCTTCACAAAGGCCCGGCAAATGTTGTTCTGCTGCTTTAGGGCGTTCATATCCAGGGGCGTTCCCACGAAAATGGGAGGAGACAGAAAGGCCCCCCAGGCCTTGCATGTGGATGCCGGGGAGGATGGTGATATATCAACCTGCTTCATTGTGCTCCTTGTTCTTCCTGATGGTTACAGACCATCGTCGCAGACCGAGGTAACCAAGGCTACCGTTCTATCCAGGTCTCCCGAGAGGAGCTCGTAGCACCGGGCATTATCACAGAGCCGAGCCGCAGCTTCAGTCCTGGTGAAGCTGCGGCTCTCTCTGGGAGCAATCGTCCAGAAGTTCCCAGCCTTGAGTAGCCTTTCCGTCGCCTCGGGAGCAGCTATCGGTGTCAGCCGGGGAAGGGCCGAGTCCTGGCGGCTGAGAAGGAAAAGGAAGGACGCCCTGGCCGGTTCTCGGGTCACCGGGAAGCCCAGGTTATTCAGGCTCACCAAGTGCCTTTTCTCCTGCCTCCACACCACATCGTCGCTCTCCAAGACGGCTCCCAGCTCGGGGAACAGGCTGGCCGCTTCAGGTTTGAAGCTGATCCCCCGGGGGAAAGGAAAGACCTCCAGGGATGCAGGTGCAAAGAGGCCAAATTCGTCACTCAGGTACCTGAAGCCGCTCCGGACTAGGGCGTAGGAAAGCACGCTTTTTCCGCTATTAGGGGGGCCGCTGATAAGCAGGGCCTGGCCATTCTTGCCGACTACTCCGGCATGCACCAGGCTGAGTTGGGGGAGGAAGTGCATAACAAAGTGGAAGACCAGGAATTCCACGCCGGCGGTCAAGTCAATATACGTTGAATCAATCTCGTTAATCTGGTAGAAATGGTGTCCCTCCCCGGACGGGTCTGGCACAGCCACTTCTTGGATATAGCTCGTGGCCTTTTTCCAGCCAGAGCAGGGCCCAAACTTGTTTAGCAGTGCTGTCCTCCAGCCATCAAAGCTGGCTGGCACCCGGGCAAAGACCAAATTCTTGCCAAGCGGATGGGGTCTCTCCTTGACCCGGATGGTCATCTCCAAGTGCGGGTATTCTACATCATAGTCCCGGAAGAAGTGATAGACACTATTCAAGCCGGAGACTACCCCGGCGTCTTCTGACCTTATCCTGACCTTGACCCCGTAAAAGTCATAGCTAGCTTCAGTGTAATGGCCACCGTCCAATCCAGCCAACCCCAGTTCTTCCGGCGCTTCCGATTCCGTTAGCAATGCTATCCCCCTTCTGTCGGTCTGACCGAGTTGCGCTCTGGGCCAGCTATGAGCTGGCCCAGAGCCGCATGTCACTCTTGGTCCAGACTTGTCAATATTCGCCTTTGCCCCCTAAGGGGAGCTGCGCCCCAAGAGCTACTCCGGGATTACATGGCCCGGTTCGGCTGATCCAGCCATGTAGCCGTTCACATCGCAGCACCCGGTCTCCTCCCGTGTCCTGATCCCCTCGGGGAAGGCCTCATCCTTGGAGGCCCAGTAACACAGGATCTCGTCCATGCGTTCCATATCTTATCACCTCCTTCCCTATTGGGTTTGATGCGGTGGGCCCGCAACGCATCCTCAGTAAGGTGACTCTGGTGTTCACGGGTTGTCTATCTTCACCACGATGCTATCGCTGGCCATGTGGTCATGGTGGTCGCAGCAGGCCACGCTAAGGACGTGCATCCCGTTTGGGATTCTGCGCGTGTCCCAGTCCCAGTTGGCCACCGGCCCCGACACATCCTTGTCCTCATGGAGCAAGAGGTAATCCACGTAGTACCGAGCGGAATGACCCACCTCCCGGCCGTAGCCGCGGGCATCCTCTCTGACCTTGACCGTAATCTGACAGGTACCGCTGAGTTTCTCCCGCGCCTGTGGTGCAAGGACATCCACCTTGAGCTGGTGGCACTTGTCCTCTTCGTGAAGCGTATGGGCGTGCATCCTCTTGCCGTGCACCACCATCATGTCCTTGTGGTGAAGGTGCTTGTCCAGGGGAAGATTTTCTCGGTGGATGGCGCCGCGCGGGGGCTGGCTTTCGAGGACGGCACAATAGAGGAGGGGGTTCAGAATATTGCCCTTGCTGTCTTTGCCGTCCCATGCCAGAGTGTGCTCCCCGGCCTGCTGAGGTTCCCAGTCCACCAGGGTGCGGACGGCAAGAAACCGTCTTTTCCTCGGCCGGATGAAAACCCGCACAATGCCCGACCGTGCCAAATGATACGGAATTGCTCCCGTTTCCCCAGCATCAGGACGGAACCCGGCAGGTGAGAAACCTAGGTCTCTCACTTCGTCAAAATGCAGGGGGTCGAGCGCTGTCATGCCATGACTGGTCAAAGGCACACCTCCCTTTCTATGGAGACTTCGCGAGTCCTTGGTCCAGGATAACAGCAGGAGCGGTGAGAGAAGAAGGTGAGTTGCGTTAGAATTCTGTAAGAAATGGAGCCCTCGGGAACTCTAACCCTATTCCAACCCAACTTCTACCTGCTGCCAACTGAGAAAGTCCTAGACTCTTATAGATGGGCAGAAGGCACTCTCAGCTTCCGGTAGCTGGACTAAAGAGGACTGAAGGGCTGTGTATCGATGAGGGCTCCCATCATCAAGCAGGGCGAGCGAGCACTGATGGGGATATGTCGGGAAGACCAGTTCATCCTTGCCTGCTGCCGTAGTCTTGGCAGCCAGCACCTGGCCGAAGAAGTAGCCCCGCTTCTAAAAAAGGGGCTCTCCTGGGCTGGGTTCGTTGAGCGTGCCAAAAAGCAGGGCGTACCTTCCCTCCTTTACTACGTCATAGAAGCAGAGGAAGATATCCGCAGGTATGTTCCCGCCGAGGTGTGGGAGAAGTTGAGAGCCATAGGCCTCAGTGTGCTGCAGCGGAACCTCCTTCTGACAAAGGAACTGGGAAAGATTCTGGAGGCCTTTGACCGCCGGGCCGTTCGAGCGATACCCCTGAAGGGGCCTGTACTGGCCCATACACTATATCCGAATCCGGCTATGCGGTTGTTCGGTGACCTGGACATCTGGGTTCGCCAGGAAGACATACCGGTTGCGCAGGAAGTCCTTGAGCAGGAAGGTTACCAAACGCCGGCCCGCCCCGGGGCGGCGCTCGAGAAGCACCCGTTTCATGATGTGATCTTGTTCAAGCCGCCTGTACTAGTGGAGCTGCACTGGCAGCCGACGGATACCACCTTTTTGCCCATAGACACTGGTCTGGTCTGGCAGCGGGCGCGGAGCATTGATTTAGATGGACGGGGGGTTCTGACACTATCTGCGGAAGACAACCTGATTCTGCTTTCCATCCACCTTCTTCTGCATTCCTCTCGCGCCCTGCGCCTGCTAGTGGACATAGCAGGGCTGCTTAACCGATATGGCTCACAACTGGACTGGAACTGTGTCCTTGCGTCGTGTCGGGAGTGGGGGGCGGGGGGGTTCGTCTATCTGACTCTGGTCAGGGTGAAGAGCCTGCTAGAAGCTCCAGTTCCCGCACAAGTACTAAGAGAGCTGAAGCCCAACTGGTGGTACCGCGCTTTGGCCGAAGCGCTGGTGGATGACCTCTATTTTCTCTCTCCTCCCTCGCCCGGCGTCAGAGGCGAAGGTCTGATGCTAGCCTATTGCCTGCTTTTGGGTGGCCCTCGCCGAATGTTCAACGCATACTTGGCGCACCTAGACACGACTCACCGTGCTCGCATACAAGGTAAACTGGGAACAGGGGTCCTTTCACACCTTGTTCCCCTGTTCTTGGCCCTGCAAGGGCTGCGCTGGTCCGGGCTAGCCATAGTATGCGCCCTGGGGCGGGCCTGGCGGAGAAGGGTTAGCTTTTAGGTAATCGCAAGGCGCGGCCCACTGCAGGGCTTGGCCCGGGGGCTGGTATCAACGGCCCTTGCGGGGTTGTTTTCTCAACAGCTTCTCTACGCGCTGAAACAACTCCTCGGGACTTGCTGGCTTTTCCAAATAGTCCTCGGCCTCCGTGGTCATGGCCTGAGTCATCGAGACGGCGGTTTCGGCCATCCGGGAGGATAGGCTGGTGAGGAGCATAACGGGTATTTTGCTCAGTTGAGGGTCCTTCTTTAGCTCCTCGCAGACCATGAAGCCGTCTTTGGTGGGCATGATGATGTCCAGGATGATGAGGTCCGGCTTCTCCTTCCTGGCCTTCTTCAGTCCCTCATCGCCCGTGTAGGCCACAGCCACCTTGTAGCGGGATTCCAGAAGCATTCTCGTGGCCTCGACAAAATCCCAATCGTCGTCTACCAAAAGGATTCTGGCCTGTTCTGTCACTTCCCTACCCCCTTCCTGAGTTCCAGGGCCTCTCAAACCGTGTGGCTGGCAGGCCCGACAAACCGCGCCACGGCATTCAGGAGTTCCTGCGGCGAGATTGGCTTCTCCAGAAAGTCATCGGAGCCCAACTCCATGGCTGTTTCCAGGTAATACCTTCGGCGGGCAAACTCCTCCCTTACCGAGGTGAGGACAATAACAAACATCTGCTCCTTGTAAGGGGCCCACTTCTCTTCGAACTGGAGTTCCTTGAGTACCGCAAATCCATCCTTCCGGGGCATAAGCAAGTCCAATATTAGCAGCTTGGGCCTCGCCGTGTGAATCTTCACCAGCGCTTCTTCCCCGTCCCGGGCGATGATGACTTCATAGCCCCCGGATTCCAGAACCATGGTCAGGGAATCTACGATGTCCGGGTCATCATCAGCCACCAGGACCTTAAGCTGTTCTGCCATGGCTCACTCCTTTCCGGCCCTAGACCAGGCTCTCCTTGAGAGGCAGCTCCCCGATTCCAGAGACAGTCCCCAATGACCTTTCCCTGGGGAGGGTGAAAGAGAACTTGGTTCCCTGCCCCGTCTCCGGGCTGGGGCTCTCCACCCATATCTTGCCCCCCATATATTCCACTATTCTCCGGGCTATGGAAAGCCCCAGCCCCGTCCCCTTTTGCTCCACATTGCTGCCCCGGAAGAATTCCTCAAAGACCCGGGGCAGGTCCTGGGGAGGTATGCCCACGCCAGTATCCAGAACCTCAAACAGGATGTGTCCCTCTTGGTCCTTGACCCTGAGGGTGACAGTGCCACCCCGGGGGGTATAGTTGACGGCATTGACTATGAGGTTCACCAGCACCTGCTGCAGCCGCTTTGCATCGAACATGACCTCCGGCAACGCATCGGGAAGCTCAGTCCTGAGCTCCACCTTTTTATCCCCGGCCAGAAGGCCTGCCACCTCCAGGGCCGCCTCTATTGGCTTTGCTGGGGACGCTTTGATTGTTTCCATGGGTATCTGCCCGGCCTCCAGCCTGGATATGTCCACCAGGTCATTGATAAGGGCCACCAGCTCCTGCAGGCGGACATTGCTTCTCTGCAGTATGTTCTTCTGCCTGGCAGTGGTGAGGCCGGCAATTCCGGCTAACAGGACATTCAGGTAGCTCTCTACTGCGGCTATGGGCGCCTTGAGGTCATGGCCCACCATGGCCAGGAAGCGCAGGAGGTATCTGCGGCCTTCCTCCAGCCTTTTCAGCTCAATAGAGCAGGCGTTAACCGCCTCGTTCAGACTTGCCACCCTGTCTTCGTGCTCCTTGGCCCGGTTCAGGGCGATGGCGCTGAGGTCGGCCGCAGCCTTGACGAAGTCTAGCTCTTCCTGGGTGAAGGAGCGGCGCTCCGCTGTGTATATCCTGAGTATCCCGATGATATCGCCCATATAGAGCAGGGGAACAGAGAGAATGGAGGCGATGCCCTCCTCCCTGGCGGCCTCGGGATACTCCGCCCGGCGGTCATGGGGGGCATCCAGAATCAAGACCACATTCCCTCTGGACACCTCGTCAATGATGGGACTCAGGGTAACACGGCCTTTCTTCAGGTAGCCCTCGCTCAGGCCGTAGTCCGCAGCATGGACAAACTCGCGGTCCCCGGCCACCCTCAGCAGGAGGGCGCAGCCCTTAGCCCCCAGGCTTTCGGTGACGGACTTCACTATAGCCTGGAGCACCTCCTCGGTGGCCAGGGAGCTTACCGCCCTGGCTATCTGGTAGAGGGCGCGATAGTCGCGAATTCCCACAGAAGGCATACCCCCCACCTATGCCAGCCCTGCTGCTTCCAATATAGCCGGAACCCTCTTCTCCCAGCCAATGGCCATGATATGGACCCCCTGGCATAGTTGCCTCACCTCCCGGATGAGGCGGGCCGCTATCTCAATGCTCTTGGCGGGCTTGTCGGTGGCCCTGTCCAGCTCCTGAATCATCTCCTCGGGCACATGCACCCCGGCTACCGCCCGGTTCATGAAGCGGGCCATAGCTACGGAGCGAAGGGGAATGATGCCGGCCAGGATGGGGACACCGAGGTACTGGGAGGCCCTGATGAACTTCTCGAACTTGGCCGGCTCATAGACTCCCTGCGTCTGGAAAAACTGGGCCCCTGCCCTTACTTTCTTCTCCATCTTTATTATCTGCGGCTCCAGGGGCTCGGCGCCGGGGCTGACCACTGCTCCCAGGAAGAATTTGGGGCTGCCCTTCAGCTCCTTGCCAGCCAGGTCCTTTCCCTGTTCCAGGGCCTTTGCGGCCTGGAGCAGGGAAACCGAGTCCAGGTCAAAGACGGGCTTGGCACTGGGGTGGTCCCCCAGGGAAACATAATCCCCGGTAATGCAAAGGACATTGGTGATGCCCAGGGAGTAGGCGCTGAGGAGGTCCGATTGCAGGGCCAGGCGATTGCGGTCCCGGCAGGTGACCTGGAAGACGGGTTCCAGGCCCTTCTGCTTCAACAGGTGGCACCCGGCCAGGGAGCCCAGCCTCATCACTGAGCTCTGCTGGTCGGTGACATTGGCCGCATCCACCTTCCCTTTGATGAGCTCAGCGTTCTCCAGCATTTCCTGGACATTCACCCCCTTGGGGGGGGCAATCTCCGCCGTTACCACAAGTTTTCCGTTCTTGAGGGCCTCGGCAAGACTCATCTGGGCAAACCCGCCTCTCTTGGTTCCTTCTGCTCCAGAGCCCAGAGGATGGTTGACCTCAGGGAGGGAGGGGGTTGCATCTTGGCATAGTCCTTGGGGGGGAGGAGTGTCTTCATCTCGTCCAATCGCCCTGTTTTCTTCAGCCTCTCGTAGATGAGCTGCCACCCGCAAGGTCTGACATCGGGCTCAAACTCACACCGGCCGTCCCTGGCCCCCCCGCAGGGACCGTTTATCAGGCTCTTGGTACAGGCCGTCAGCGGGCATATGCCACCGGTGTAGTCCAGCAGGCAATCGCCACACTCCAGGCACCTCTCGCTGCCCCGCCATTCCCCCCGCGAGCCACCCAGGTTGATGGTGTTGGTGGCAGGGTGCACCGGCCTATCCACAACAGCCGCCGTAGCCTGTACCCCCAGGCCACAGGTCATCACCAGAAGGGAATCGGCGGCCAGAACTTCCTGTTCATGGGCATAGAGCTTCATCTTGACCAGGGCCTTGTCGCAGAGGAAATCGGCCACAGTGTGTCCCACCACCCTTTTCCCAGCCCCCTCCAGGACTTGCTTCATCTCCAGGACCTGGGCCTCGCCGCCGGTCTTGCTGGCCTCAGCACAGCCCCGGCACCCCAGGATGAAGATGTTCTGTTCCCCGTCCAGGTAGTCCAGGGTTGCAGGCAACGGTTTCAGTTCTGATACTATCACCTTTCCCCTCCTGTTTCCACATGGCCCAGGCCTATCTCCTTGAGGACCACTTCTATAATCCTGGGCATCTCTCTCTTTAGCGTGGCTGAAAGTTCCAGGCCCCAGCCAATCTCCTCTGGCTCTATGCCGATGATGACCACCTGGCCGGGCTCCACCCCCATGTATTTCATGGTTTTCAGGGCCGTCCCCAGGTTGAACTCATGGAGGGAGGTGGCATTTCGTCCTTGAGACATCTCCTCCGGCCCGAACCGGTAGATGGTCCCGGGCTTTCCCCCGCCCCGGGCCGCATCTACGATGACCAGCTTATCCGGCGGGGACAGAAAGCCCAGGATGTCCGGGGATGTCCCGCCGTCCACTATCTGGATGCTCTCCTGGGCAGGCACCAGCCTCTCTAAAGCGCGGATGGTGTGGACGCCCACCCCCTCGTCCTTCAGCAGCAGGTTGCCGGCCCCTACCACTGCGATCTTCGCGGTGCGGGGACTTTTCATTATCCTGTCCCTAGCACACCTGGAACCGGCTCAGGTCCCGCCCCTTCGGCGTCACCAGGTGGATGGCGCAGGCAAGGCAGGGGTCAAAGGAACGCACAATGCGCAGGATTTCAAAGGGATTGGCCTCATCCCTGGTCTTTGTTCCCGTAACCGCCTGCTCCAGCGCCCCGGGCTGGCCCTGGCGGTCCCGGGGACTCATGTTCCAGGTACTGGGCACCACGCACTGGTAGTTGGCTATCTTCTTTTCCTTTATCCTTATCCAGTGGCCCAGGGCACCCCGGGCCCCGTCAATCAGGCCCATCCCCTCGGACTCGTCGGGGATTTCATAGGGCACGTAGGCGGGCTCCCCGGGCTTGAGTTCCAGGAGCCAGGCGGGCATGGCATCGGCCACCAGCTTGGTGTACAGGGCCCGGGTCAGGTGCCGTCCCATGACGGAGAAGAGCGATGAAGGGGAAGCCTTGAACTGGGAAAGGGCCCCATCCACCAGGGATTTCACCGTGGGGTGTCCCCGGGCATACGTAACCAGCATCCTGGCCAAAGGGCCCACCTCATAGACCTTGCCATCGTAGCGCGGGGCCTTGGACCAGGAATAGGCGCCAGCCTTGCCCGGCAGGGACTCGGTGACACCCTCCGTGGGCCTCAGGCCGTCGGTGGAATCGGGATACCAGGAGTATTTGACCTGCTCCAGAATCTTGGAGGTATCCAGGGGCTGCACCTGGAGGTCTCCAGAGATGGTGCCCTGCTGGAACAGCCTCTTCCTCCTGGTGAGGTCAGCCTCCTTGCCCTCCAGGTCGAAGCTGCCATAGGAGAGGAGATTGCCGCAGCCCCGGCCGATATCCAGGTAGTCAGGGTAGGCCGTGGCCACCATGAGAACATCGGGAAGATAGACGGTATCAACGAAGTCCCGCAGCTCGTTCAAGCGCCACAGGAAGGAGGCTATCTTGTCCACGGTGGGCACCTCAGTGACGCCACCAGGAACGATGCCCACATTGTGGGGCAGCCTGCCGCCGAAGATGGCTGCCATCTCCTGGCCCTTCATCCTCATCTCCAGGGCCTTGAGGTAGTGGGACAGGGCCACGATGTTCTGCTCGCGGGAGAGCCTGTAGTCCCCCTCAAGGCGGGGGAAGAAGGGGCCCAGGTCACCCCGCTCCACGAAGCCCTTGACCGAATTGAGGACGGGGTCATTCCCGTTATAGCTGGCAATGGCCGTCACATCCACATAGTCCAGGGCTGCCAGGTGATAGAAGTGGAGGATATGGTCGGAGATGTGGGCCGCGCCCAGGATGAGGTTGCGCATGGTGCGGCCGTTGTCAGGGACCTTATCGGCGATGCCGAAGGCGCTATCCAGGTTAAGGGCAGCTGCCATGGAGTGGCTGGTGGGGCAAACCCCGCAAATGCGCTGGGTATAGGCCTGGGCGTCCCTGGGGTCCCTGCCCCGCAGGATTACCTCTATCCCCCGGAAGAGTAGCCCTGAGCTTCTCGTCTCCTTGACCTTCCCGTTCTCTACCACAGCTTCTATTTTCAGGTGGCCCTCAATGCGGGTTACCGGGTCAATAACTATCTTGCCCATGGCCTACTCGCCCCTCTTTCCCTGCCCCACGGTGGGCACCGTGTTTTCGCTCATCTTCTCGTACATTGGCGATACCAGGTCAGGGAAGCCCGGCTCCACACAGCCCAGACACAGGCCCCCCGAGCCGATGCACCAGTTGACGCCATGGTTCCACAGCCTCAGGGGGCAGTCGGCATGGCTGACCGGCCCTTTGCATCCCAGCTCGTTGAGACATCCGGGCTCACCGAATTTGCGGGCGAACTTCCCCTCCTCAAAATAGGCCCGGCGCGGGCAGCGCTCATGGACAGTCTTGTCAAAGAAGGCCCTGGGCCTCAGGAACTCGTCCAGCTCTTTGGGTCCGGGCAAGCCCTGGAGCATTACACTGGCCACGGTGCCTACCAGCCAGTCGGGATGGGGGGGACAGCCAGGGATGTTGAGCAGAGGCGTACTGATGGAGCGCATCTTGAAGAAGTGGCTCACCCCCACCGACCCGGAGGGGTTGGGCTTGCCGGCCGCAATACCCCCAAAGGCGGCACAGGTGCCCAGGGCAATAACCGCCCCGGCAGCCCGGGCAAGGGAATCCACCCAGGTGGCCATGGTTATGGGCTTCCCCTTCCTCTCCCCCAGCACCCCGAAGATGCCACCCTGGGCCGTGGGGACGGCCCCCTCCACAATCAGGACAAACCCTCCGTTATCTTCCTTGGCGGTCCTCTCCATGGCTTCAATAACCCCGTCCCCCGCCCCCGCCATAAGGGTGGCGTGGTAGCGAAGATTCAGGGTCTTGCCGGGAATGACCTCGTCCACCAGAAGGTTCTTGATAGTGGGGCTGACGCTGTTGAGGGCCGAGACGGAGCAGCCGGTGCAGGTGGCGCATTGCAACCAGACCACAGGGTACTTCTGAACCATTGACCTCCCTTCAGCGACCTTGCGGATTCCCATTCTTTAACCGCGGGGGAAGCCTTACGGCAAGTATGTTACAAACTTCACTAGCAACAGTTTAGCGCCCCCGGCGGGCTTTTTCAAGACCCGTGGCCGTGGGAAGGGGGACAAGCATCTGTCCCGAACAGAACATCGCTGTATTGAGGGAATAATATGCTCTTGTGGGAGGAAAAGAGATATAATCTCTGGGCGAAGGCGTAGGGAGGCAAGATGGAGAAAACCGTCAAGATGACACTGGGGAAGGCCACCAAGGGCACCTATGTCTATGAGGAGGAGGTGGGGGACCAGCCCCCGGTGGTCCGCACCCTCTACATCCAGAAGTGGGCCCTGGGGAGCGATCCCCCGAAGGAAATCCAGGTCACCATCAGGGCGTAGAAGAGGCAGGAAACAGGAGGTGAGCCATGAGGTGCAGGGGCTGTGCCTATCAGTATTGAATTAGGGTCGAAGCTGACCTTTGTCCTCGCTATAAGTAACTTGATTGGCCTGGGGCTGGTAGCTTCCACCTGCAGGTGCGTGATGGGGAAAAAACTGACAGCTTTCCTGTAGTCAAGGAAGTGGTACAGGAAGTACTATAATGTTCACTGCTATTTCTGGTATTTCCTTCTCCTTTCCGTTTCCCTTCATGCTGTTGCCGGGCTCCTGACTTTTGGAATTCCCTTTTATACAGACCTTTCCTTTTTCCAGACCGCCACCTGGCTCGGAGGTC
>JAHKAY010000048.1 GCA_018825785.1 Chloroflexota bacterium
CACGCGCTAACAGAGGCCGACCAGCTGGGCCTGAGCCTGAGGGAAAAGGCCAAAGGCGAAGCCGACGCCGAGGCGGCCAGCATTCTCTCCCAGGCCCAGGCCCGGGCCGAGGGAATAGCCCAACAGGCCCAGGAGACCCGCCAGTCTATCCTGGCCCAGGCCGAGGAAGAGGCCGACCAGCTGGCCCTGAGCCTGAGGGAAAAGGCCAAAAGCGAGGCTGAAGCCGAGGCAGCCGGGATTATCTCCCAGGCCCAGGCCCGGGCCGAGGAAATAGCCCAGCAGGCCCAGGAGACCCGCCAGTCTATCCTGGCCCAGGCCGAGGAAGAGGCCGACCACCTGGCCCTGAGCCTGAGGGAAAAGGCCAAAGGCGAAGCCGAGGCCGAGATGGCCGGGATTATCTCCCAGGCCCAGGCCCGGGCCGAGGAAATAGCCCAGCAGGCCCAGCAGGCCGCCCTCAGCCTTAAGGAAAACGCCAGGGAAGAGGCCGAAGCTGAGGCCTCCACCCTCATCTCCCAGGCCCAGGCCAAGGCCGAGGAAATCGCCGAGGAGGCCCGCCAGGCCGCCCTCAGCCAGTTCAGGGAGAAGGTCAGCGCCCGCACTCAGCGCATTCATGACAGGTTGCTGGAGATGGTGCAGGAGGAGCTGGGCAAGGAGGACGGCAAGATGGTAGGCCCGGCCCTCACCGCCCCCGCCCCCTATTTCCCCCAGCCGGAGCCGGCAGACCCCCTTACCCAGAAGATAGAGGAGGCCCTGGCAAACTGGCAGGCCATGCCCATTAGCAGCGATGCCCCTCCAAGCCCGGAAGGGAATGCTGCCCCTATCCCGGAACTGGTCCCGGAAGTCCCTCAGGCAAACGGGAAAGACCTGACAGAGGGTGAGGTTGACCTGATAGTGGCTCCACCTATTGACCTGGCCCAGCTCACCAGCTTCCAGCGCCGCCTGCGGAAGCAAAGCGAGGTAAGGCTCATCCAGACCGTAGGCTCCTGGAATCAGGGGCTGGCCATAAGCGTCTTTATCAAGCAACCACTCCAACTCATGGAAACCATCCAGGGGATGCCCGAGGTTGAAAGCGTCCAGGGCAGCAACGGGGCCGAAAAGGAGGCAGGCAAGGAACTCAGGAAGCAGCTCAACATCAGCCTGCGCCGCCGCCCCAGGCAGAAGGCGGAGGGCTCCGGTGTAGGAGTCCACGGTGTCCAGGATGACCTCAGGTAGGGGGGACCAAATTCTCCCCCGGAGAAGGACTAACGGCACATATCCCGTCCAGTAACCGTCAACTAGAATGAGGCGGAATTGGGAGAAAGCAAAGGGATGTTGAGAGAAGGCAAAGAGTGAGGAACCTGTCTTACGTGGGTCGCCGCCGTCCCGTGGGGGAGCTCCTGATTGAGGCAGAGCTTATCACCCGTGACCAGTTGCAGTATGCCCTGGAGCTCCAGGGGGGCAACGGCACCAAGCTGGGCGAAATCCTCGTAAAAGAAGGGCTCGTTTCCCCCCAGGACCTGGCCTCGGTGCTGAGCCTCCAGCTCAACATCCCCTTTGTGGAACTGAAGCGCTACATCATCCAGCCGGAGGCCCTGAAGCTGGTGCCCGAGACACTGGCCCGCAAATACACCGTCCTGCCTCTGACCATTGAGGAAGACGGCCTCCTCATGGTCATGGCCGACCCGGAGAACCTCCAGGCTATTGAGGACCTCCAGGCCCGGACCAGGATGCGCATCAAGCCCGCCCTCAGCACCCTCTCTGAGATCAAAGAGGCCCTGGACCAGAACTACAGGGCCGCCGCTGAGATTGAAAAGCAGCTCAGCCACATCCCCGGCATAGAGGAGCTCATGGAAGCCGAGGCCCGGGTCTCCCCGGCGGCGGTGGCCGAAGCCCCCATTGTCCGGGCCCTGGACCTCCTTATCACCCAGGCCATAAGGGACCGGGCCTCTGACATTCATATAGAGCCGCAGGAGGACCGCCTGCGCATCCGCAACCGCATTGATGGCATCCTCCATGACAGCATGTCCCTGCCCCTGAGTGTGCACCCCCCCCTCGTCTCCAGGATAAAGATCCTGGCCAACATGAACATTGCTGACCGGCGCCGCCCCCAGGACGGCCAGTTCAGCTTCCAGGCAGGAAAGAATACGGTGGACATCCGTGTGGCCAGCAGCGACACCGTCCACGGCGAAATGATGGTCCTCCGCCTGCTGGACAAGTCCTTCGCTGTTCTGGACCTCGCACGACTGGGCTTCATGCCCGAGAGCTACCAGCTCTTCCTGAAAATGCTACGGGCCCCCCACGGCATGCTCCTGGTCAGCGGCCCCACCGGTTCGGGCAAGACCACCACCCTTTACGCGGCCATCAACCAGATGGACAAACAGGAGAACAAGGTCATCACCATTGAAGACCCGGTAGAATACCGCTTTGCCGATATCACCCAGATCCCGATAAACCCCCGGGCGGGCGTCACCTTTGCCAACGGTCTGCGGGCCATCCTGCGCCTTGACCCCGATGTAATCCTCGTGGGGGAGATCCGCGATAGCGAAACGGCCCAGATTGCCATCCAAGCAGCCCTCACAGGCCACCTGGTCCTCTCCTCAATCCATGCCAACGACTCTATTGGGGTCCTCTTCCGCCTGCTGGACCTGGGGGTGGAGCCCTTCCTCATCACCTCCGCCCTGGTGGGGATTGTCTCCCAGCGCATGGTAAGGCACATCTGCCCCAACTGCCGCACCCTCGCCAAGCGCCCGATGGACGAGGCCCTGGCCTACAAAGATGAGATGGGGGAGGAAAAGACAGAGTTCCACTCCGGCACAGGGTGTAACTACTGCGCCCAGACCGGTTACCGGGGAAGGACGGGGGTCTTTGAGATCCTGGTCATGAGCGAGGCTATCCGGCGCAAGCTCCTGACCAATGAAAGTGCCGACGGGCTATATGCCCAGGCCCTGAAGGAGAACATGGCGACGATGAGACGGGATGGAATGCTGAAGGTTAAAGAGGGCATCACCACCCCTTACGAGGTCATCCGCAACGTGTTCTCCCTGGCCCACTAGGTGCTCGCATGATGTATGACTACGTGGCCTATAACCAGGGGGAGATGATAAGGGGGCGGCTCAATGTCACCTCCACCTCTCAGCTGGAGGAGGCCCTGGCCCGGCAGGGCTACCGGCTCCTTTCCCACAAGCCATCCCTCCGCCTGCCCAAGATTGAGGAGGCCCTCCCTTCCTTATTCCTGCCCAAGAGGGGGGAGGTCATCGCCTTCACTCGCCAGCTAGCCACCATCCTGGAGTGCGGCATAGGGCTCACCGCGGGCCTGAACATTTTGAAGTCCCAGGCCAAAAGCCGGGCCTTCCGCCGGGTGCTGGGCACGATACTGGACGACCTGGGACAGGGGGAGGCCTTCTCCGCTGCCATAGCCAAATACCCCCACGTCTTCAACCACCTTTACTGCCGAATGGTGGGGGTGGGAGAGAAGTCTGGTCAGCTGGAGCAGGCACTTAGGCAGGTGGCCTCCTATATGGAAAAGCAGGGCCTGATGATGAAGAAGATAACCAAAGCCATGACCTACCCGGCCATGGTCCTGGGCCTGGCGGTGCTGGTAACCATCGTCCTCGTCACCGTGGCCCTGCCCCCTATGATGGGGGTCTTCGAGCAGTTCGGGTCCGAGCTCCCAGCCACCACCCGCGCCCTCATGTTTATCACCAAGCTCTTTTCCGCCCACGGCCTGGTGGTGTTCGGGACCCTGGGTGCAGCTATTGTCCTGGGCCTTATGTACTCCAGGCGGTCTGCCGGCAAGCACCTCAGGGACCGCATCCTCCTCCGAATGCCAGTCATTGGCTCCATCATCATCACCGGTGAGGTGGCCCGCTTCAGCCGCATCATGGCCATGCTCCTCAAGGCCGGGGTGACTATGCCCGACACCATGGAGCTGGTATGTCAGACCAGCAACAACAAGGTGATAAAGGCAGCACTGATTGAAGCAAGGAAGGAGCTCCTCCAGGGCCAGGGCCTCTCCGGCCCCATCGGCAAGGCCCGCATTTTCCCTCCCCTCTTCATCCAGATGATGGTAGTGGGGGAAGAGACCGCCACCCTGGACACGACCCTCTCCACAGTAGCCGATGCCTATGAGTCAGAGACCGAGGAGAAGATAGCGATGATGATGACCATGTTGGAGCCGATGATGACCCTGGCCATAGCCCTGGTCATCGGCTTTATAGCCCTGTCCATGATCACCCCCATGTACAGCCTGCTGGGGAATCTCAAGTGAAAGGGAAGCTCCAGAGATACGGCCTCATGCTCCTCGCCGGCCTCCCTCTGCTCCTCTACCTCAGCCTGGGCCTGGTCTACCTGGAGCAGAAAAGGGGGCAGAATAATGCCTTCGCCCAGGTCCGCACCTCTCTTGAGCTCCTGCGCCAGCCCACCCCCGACCCGACGGGGCTGGAGGCCGATATACTCCAGGCAGAGCAGGAGATAAAGGAGGCCAGAAGCTCTTTTGCCATTGAAAGTGGCGAGGCCCTGGTGGCCGGCCTCCTGGAGAGGGCCCAGCGCTCCGGGCTCCAGATGGTGGGGATTGCCGTCAAGCCGGTTATCACCCGCAAAGAAGAGGACGGGTCCTTCAGCGTCCTGCCTCTCTCGGTCCAGGCGTCGGGGGGGACAGGACAGCTCATGGGCTTCCTTAACAGCCTGGACTACCCCAACCTGGAGGTTCAGAATCTCTCTCTTTCCCAAACTGAAGCTGACGAAAACTGTGACATCAAACTGGACATAGTGGTCCATGTCACGCCGAGGGAGTAGGAACATGCCGGTCATACTGAATAGGAACATGCTGGTAACACTCAACATAGAAACCGACAGCGTCCGGGTGGTGGTGTGCCAGGGGAGAAGGGTGAGACGCTGGGGGACCGTGCCCCTGGAATCCGGGCTGGTGAGGGAGGGCCTCCTCACCCAGCCAGAGGCGGTAGGCCAGGCGGTGAAGCACCTCCTCTCTTCCCTCAGGGTCAACGGGGATAGGGTGGTTGCCGGCCTCAGCGGCTTCCACGCTGTCTCCCGGGTCTTCACCCTCCCCCAGATACCCCGCAAGCTCCTGGAGAAGGCCGTCATCCAGGAGGCCCAGGTGGCCATGCCCTTTTCCCTGGAGGAGGCCTATCTCTCCTGGCAGACATTCGCACCGTCCAACGGCCACCAGCAGGTCTTCGCCCTCGGCATCCCCCGGGAGCTGCTGGATGCCGAGGTCAAGGCCCTGTCCCAGGCCGGGGTAAGTCTCCGGTCCATGGGCCTCAAGCCCATGGCACTGGCCAGGGCCGTCAACAAGAAGGACGCCATCATAGTAAACATAGAGCCCGACAGCCTGGAGATAACCCTGGTCCTGGAGACCGCCCCCCAGGTGATACGGAGCCTGCCCCTGAGGGCCGACGGCCAGGGCCAGAAGGTAGACACAGAACAGGTGGCGGAAGAGGTGGAAAGGACCCTCAAGTTCTACGAGTCTGGCCACCAGGATACCCCACTGCAGGCCGCCCTACCCCTGGTCCTCACCGGGCAACTTTCCCAGGACGAGGCCCTGGCCCGGGACCTGGCCGAGAGGCTGGACAGACCGGTTGAGCCCTTTGCCCCCCCTATCCGCTACCCCTCCCATTTCCCCCTGGCCTACTATGCGGTGAACATCGGCCTCGCCCTGACCCCCTCCCTGCTCGCCCGGGATAAAGTCCTCAACCTCAACATCCTCCCCGCCGCCTACCGGCCCAAAGGCCCGCCTCTGAAACAGATGGCCTTCGTGGGTGGCCTGGCCGTGGCCTTCGGCCTGCTCTACCCCCTCTACCAGGTCACCACCGCGGCCCTGGCAGAGACCCGGCGCCTGGAGTCCCAGGCCGCCCAGGCAGGCAGCCAGATTGACCTCCGCCGCCTGGAGCAAAAGGGCTCCGCCGCACTCATGGCAAGCCTCAAGGCAAAACAGGCCAAACAGGTAAACATGGAAGAGCAGCTGGCATCCCTGGTCCAGGGAAAAAGGCAGTTCCCAGCCATCCTGGACACCGCCGTCCACCGCACCCTCCCCGCCGGTGCCACCATCACCCAGTTGACCCAGAAACAGGCCGACCTGGTGAAGAAGGAGGTAATCACCCCCCCACCGGCCCCGAAGGGGGCCCCGGCAGCGGCAAAAACAACCATTACCAGGACCACCCGCCAGCTGGACCTGAGCCTGAAGGGCAAGGCCGACAGCTACGATACGGCCCTCCTGTATGTGGAGAACCTGAAGGCCTCGGGAGCCTTCTCCCGGGTCTGGATGGAGAGCGCCACCCTGGACGACAACGGAGTACAGTTTTCCATCAAGGCCCAGAAGGAAGAGTTGCTCTCGGAGACCAGGGTCCAGGAGGCCACGGCCAGCACCAAGAAATAGACCAGAAATATAGAGTTCAGGGCCCCTGGCCAAAGCCAGGGGCCCTGTTCTTTTACCCGCCGGAATCTCCAGCTCACCGCCTGGTGCCTGGTTGCAGGAATCAGCGAGTGAGATTCTTCGCTGCGCTCAGAATGACAGTCCCTGAATGTCACCCTGAGCGACCTCAGTTGTCACCCTGAGCGGAGCGAAGGGTCTCAGAGCGAGCCACAGATTCTTCGCTCCGCTCAGAATGACATATCTGTGTTTTCACCCTGACACACCTACTTATCACCCTGGCAGGCCTGCTTGTCACCCTGAGCGGAGCGAAGGGTCTTCTCCCGTCTTATGCCATTCCTCGCTCAAGTCTTTCCATTGGGGATTCATTGACTCTATGAGAGCGACCTTTTTGCTCCTGAGCCAGCCTTTGATCTGTTTCTCACGGCTGATAGCCGAGCGAACATCCGAGGTCATCTCATAATACACCAGCCTGGTCAGATTGTACTTCTTCGTGAACCCCTCGACCAGCTTTTGCCTGTGCTCATATATTCGCCGCTGCAAGTCGTTCGTCACGCCCGTATAAAGCGTTTTGGAACGATTGCTCATTATGTAGACATAGTATTGGCTCATTCAATTAACCCTCAAATTATCTCTTACCCGGGCCTCCTTGTCACCCTGAGCGGAGCGGAGGTCTGCGGGCGAGCCCCAGATTCTTCGCTACGCTCAGAATGACATACCTGACGCTCAGAATGAGATACCTTTGCTTTCACCCTGACACACCTACTTGTCACCCTGGCAGACCTGCCTGTCACCCTGAGCGGAGCGAAGGGTCTCCCTGCTTACCGCCGCGGTCTGTGCCGGGACTGTTGCCGGCGACAAAAGTTCAGGGCCCCTGGCTTTTGCCAGGGGCCCTGTCTTTCCTGAGCGACTAGCCTCTAGAGCTCACTACGGCTTGGTTACTTCGCCAGTGACGCTCCAGGTCCATCCGGGTGTGCCGGTGACGCTGCCGTACTTGGGAACCTGGATCCTCAGGTACTCGGGATACAGGTAGAGTACCCCCACAGCGTCGGGGTCGATGTCATAAGTTGCGAAGTCTGTCACAGTGACGCCGGCGACCACCGCGGTGAAACCGTTGTCGGCGATGGCGGCGTCCATACCGGCCTGGAGAGCATCCCCCTCCGCCGCCGCGCCCTCCGTCTGGCCCGAGCCCACGAACCGGGCCACATTGGGCACGATGATGGCGGCCAGGGCTGCCATGATTCCCACAACCACCAGGAGCTCAATGAGGGTGAACCCCTTCTGTGCCTTTCCCGTCTTCTTCACTGTTTTCTTCACTGTTTGCCTCCTTTCATGAAAGTGATTGAATCCACCACCAGAATAGCCCCCCCCGTTTCAAGGGTAAATAGCCCGATAGTAACAGGACAACTGAGAGGAAATCCCCCTTTGGTACTACCCCGGTATAGTAGTGGTTGCTTCCAGAAATCAGCGAAGCTAGATTCTTCGCTACGCTCAGAATGACTTACCTATGTTGTCACCCTGCGCCTGCTTGTCACCCTGAGCGAAGCGAAGGGTCTCGGCTTACCCCCTTTGAAGGGGACTCTAGCAACCGAGCACTGGGGGCTAGGGGCTTTTGGCCTTGGCTTCCTGCCAGAGGGCTTCTTTCTCCTGGAGGGAGAGGCTGGCGAAGCTGAGGCCCCGCTGCCGGCAGAGGTCTTCCATATGGCGGAAGCGGCTGAGGAAGCGGCGGTTGGCCTGGCGGAGGGTCCCCTCCATGTCCAGGCCCAGTTTCCTGCCCATATTGACCAGGGTGAAGAGCAGGTCCCCCAGCTCACGGCCCCTTTCCTCCGGGGTAGAGGCCTGGAGGACCTCCTTCACCTCTTCATCCAGCTTTTCCACCACCCCCTCCACCCCTTCCCAGTCAAAGCCCTGCCGGGCCGCCCGGACCTGGATTTCCTGGCCATAGGCCAGGGCGGGGAGGCTTGGCGGAACATTCTCCAGGAGGGACCCTCCCCCCTCCCCCGCCTTCAGCCGGTCCCACTGGTCCAGCACCCCCTCCTTATCCAGGGCCTTCTTCTCGCCAAACACATGGGGGTGGCGGTGGATGAGCTTGGTGGCTATGCCCCTGATGACCTCCTCCAGGGTGAAATCCCCCCCATCCTCGGCGATGCGGGCGTGGAGGAGGACCTGCATCAGCAGGTCGCCCAGCTCCAGGCGGAGCTTCCCAGGGTCCTGCTGGTCCAGGGCCTCCAGGGCCTCATAGCACTCCTCCAGGAGATTGGCCCGGAGGGAGAAATGGGTCTGCTCCCGGTCCCAGGGGCACTCCCGGCGGAGACGGGCCACGATTTCCCTGAGGGTGTCAAAGCTCCCCAGGTCCCCTGGAGAGGCATTCCCTGCCATAACAGGGACAGATTATATCAGCCCCCCTTTCTTGACAAGCCCGCACAGCACGTCTATCCTCAAAGGGATTTGAAAGCCCTGGCCCTTATCTCTTTTGTCCTTTTCCTCCTGGCCATGCCCCTCTTGTTCTTCTCCACCGCCGTGGGGGTGGTGTCCGGGAACCTCTCCCTTTATCAGTGGGGCTTTGAGCGGCACGGGGTCGCTGAGGACCTGGGGATAGAGCCTGGGGAGATGGAGGAGGCGGCCCGGGGCCTCCTGGCCTACTTCAATTCCCCCCTGGAGCCGGTGGGCGTCCTGGTCCGGGGGGAGGAGCTCTTCAACGAGATTGAAAAGGTCCACCTGCGGGATGTGAAGGGGTTGCTTGTCCTCGACCGGCGGGTGCAGGCGGGGGCCCTGGCCTATATCCTGGCCTTCGTTGCAGGCAACTGGATATGGCGAAGAAAGACCTTCTGGGAATCAACCCTCAGGGCCCTGCGCTGGGGCAGCGGCCTGACCCTTTCCCTCATCCTGATGCTGGGGTTGGCAGCCGTGGCGGGGTTTGACCGCCTATTCCTGGCCTTCCACCTGGTGAGCTTCAGCAACCCCTTCTGGCAGCTGGACCCCGCCCGGGATAAGCTTATCGTCATGTTCCCCGAGGGGTTTTTCTACGATATCACCCTGGTCATCTTCGGAGCCACCGCCCTCATGGCCCTGGCCCTGGGCACAGCTAGCCACCTGCTGCTTCGCCTGAAATTCGCGCGCAGATAGGAGCTAGTGGCCGCAGGTGCCGCAGGAGCTGGAGGAGCAGGAGCCGCAGGAGGGGGCGGTGCCGCTGATGGGGGCGGATACCCCCTCAGCGCTCCTGGAGAAAGACGCAAACCGGGAAAGAAGCCGTTTGGCCCGCCGGTGACAGCGGGGACACTCCACCCCGTCGGCCTCAGCCATAGGCCGCAAGGACTCAAACTTCAGTGAGCACCCGGAGCAGCCATATTCATATACAGGCATCAATACAATTGTATACCGCCTGCCCGCATCGGTCAATCTCCAGATACGCGAACTCTAGATACCCGCACTGGCCGGCTGAAGGCTACATTATGTAACCTTATCCGGTGGCCTTCTCCCAGTGAGACTTTTTACCTTTACAAAGGGATGCCTTTTGTCCATAATTTAGCCTGGTGAGGGGGATAGCATGAAAAGGCTCATCTACATGGACCATGCGGCCACCACCCCGGTCCGTCCGGAGGTGCTGGAGGCCATGCTCCCATACTTCTCCCAGAGATACGGCAACCCTTCCAGCGTCTACACCCTGGCCCAGGAGGCCCGTCAGGCGGTGGAGAACGCCCGGGCCACTGTGGCCCAGGTCCTGGGCTCTAACCCCCGGGAGGTCATCTTCACCAGCGGGGGGACCGAGTCCGACAATCTCGCCCTCAAGGGGGTGGCCTTTGCCATGCGGGAACAGGGCAACCACATAATCACCTCTTCCATTGAGCACCACGCCGTGCTGGAGACGGGTCACTATCTGGAGAAGTTCGGCTTTGATGTCACCTATCTCCCCGTGGACAAATACGGCCTGGTGAAGGTGGAGGAGGTGGAGAAGGCCCTCACCCCCAGGACCATCCTGGTATCCATCATGTATGCCAACAACGAGGTGGGGACCATTGAGCCCATCGCCGAGGTCGGCCGGTTGCTCAAAGAGCGCTCCGGGGAGAGGAAGATTGCCTTCCACACCGATGCCGTCCAGGCGGCGGGGGTCCTTGACCTGGATGTGAGCAGGCTGGGGGTTGACCTGCTCAGCCTCTCCGCCCACAAGTTCTACGGCCCCAAGGGGGTGGGGCTCCTGTACCTGCGCCGTGGGACGCCCTTCCTGCCCCAGCAACGGGGGGGCTCGCAGGAGCGAAACCGCCGGGCGGGGACGGAGGATGTAGCCGGGATTGTGGGCATGGGGGTGGCCCTGAAGCTGGCCGCAGAACAGATGGGCTCCTATAACCAGCACTGCTCCAGGCTCCGGGACCGCCTCATCAAGGGAGTATTGGAGAGGATTGACCGGGTCTTCCTCACGGGCCATCCCACCCAGAGGCTGCCCAACAATGCCAGCTTCTACCTTGAGTATATTGAAGGGGAGTCCATTCTCCTCAGCCTGGATATGGAGGGGGTGGCCGCCTCCTCGGGTTCAGCCTGCACCTCCGCTTCCCTGGAGCCGTCACATGTGCTGACGTGCATGGGCATCCCCGTTGAGGTCGCCCATGGTTCTGTCAGATTTACCCTGGGCTGGGAGAACACCGATGGGGATGTGGACCATGTCCTCTCCGTGCTCCCGCCTATCGTGAAGAGGCTGAGGGCCATGTCGCCCCTGGCTGCCAAGGAGGGAAAATAGATTATGTATAGCGACCTTGTCATGGAGCACTTCCGCAACCCCAGGAATGTGGGAGAGATACCCGATGCGGACGGGGTGGGGATGGTGGGAAACCCCGTCTGCGGGGATGTGATGAAGATGATGATAAAGGTCCGCGATGACCGCATAGCGGATATAAAGTTCCAGACCTTTGGCTGTGGGGCCGCCATCGCCACCAGCTCCATAGCCACGGAGATTGTCAAGGGCAAGACTCTGGAGGAGGCTCTGTCCCTTTCCAACAAGGCGGTGGCGGAAGCCCTGGGAGGACTCCCCCCTGCCAAGATGCACTGCTCCAACCTGGCCGCCGACGCCATCCACAAGGCTATAGAGGACTACCGCAACAAGGTCAAAGCCTCATAGGCATAAAAAGAGTGGGGGCCGGAGAACCCGGCCCCCACCTTCCTTTTTTCCCCGCTTTTAGCGGCGGCTGCTGTCTGGCCGAACGCGGTTGTAGCAGTCGCTGCAGTAGACGGGCCTGTCCCCCCGAGGCTGGAAGGGCACCTGGGTCTGTGTCCCACACTGGGCACAGGTCGCCGGGTACATCTCCCGCCGAGCGGAGGAGCCACCACCACCGGAAGAGCGTCCTGCCCTGCGTGTCTCTCGACACCCAGTACAGCGCTTGGGCTCGTTGGTATAGCCCCTGGACCGGTGGAACTCCTGGTCTTGAACCGAGAACGTGAACTCGGCGCCACAATCCACACAGCGGAGGGTCTTGTCCTCTAGGCGCACCGGATAACCTCCTTTCATGAGTTATTTGGCTTGGTTCGGTTACCCAGGGCCTGAGGAACTGTGAGAGTCCTTAAGGATGGGCGACCTAAACTCCTGCC
Organism: Chloroflexota bacterium; assembly: GCA_018825785.1. Classification (NCBI taxonomy): domain Bacteria; kingdom Bacillati; phylum Chloroflexota; species Chloroflexota bacterium. The sequence continues at coordinate 11,942 of JAHKAY010000048.1, forward strand.
AGATAGTAATATAGCACCAATCACCCAAACAGTCAATAGGGGGAAACGCCAGCCTATTCCTGCTTTTTTCCCACCGGATACCTGACAATAGTCCTGGGGACCTTGGCTTCAGGAGTGGTGAGGTACTCCTCTTCATGCACGCCCGCAATCTCATACCCGTTTTCTTTGATGAACTTATGTAAGCGCTCAACCGTTGGACCCTCCTCGCTGTAGGGCCCGAGGTGGAGTATCTGGGCTACGGTGCCGTAGTCCCAGGTCTCAATCCTGACCTCAACACCGGGCACCTTCTGGGGCAGAGAAGTCACCTCCTCGGGGATGGGCAGGCCAAGGATGATAGACCATCCCTCTTTGGGGACAAGGTGAGCATCGGGATAGCGGGCCCGAGAGGGACTGACCTTGAAGGCGGGCAAACCCTTCTTCTTGAGGTCAAACTTCAGGGTGTAAACGGAGCCGTAAAGCGCCGGCATGACTTCAGAGAAGACCTTATCGGGAGCACCTTTGGCCCGGACCACTGCCATTTTTTGCGAAGGCATCTCCAGTATTCGTGGCTCCGTCTGGGGCGATTTTCGTCCTGCCATCTTGCTCCTCCTTTGCTAGGCCGCCATATTTTACGCCAGCCATTCTTTAGCATCAAGGTCTGGAGACGGCCACTTCGCCCGAGTGGTATAATAAGCTGATTCAAGCAGGAGGAGGAACGAAATGATGTGGAATGGCGGATGGGGGGCTGGGTGGGGGTGGATATTTGGCCCCCTGATTATGCTGGCCTTCTGGGGAGGGTTCGTCGCAATCGCGGTGTGGATTGTCAGGGCAATCTGGCGCTCAGGAGAACCCCGGCCCTCCTCCCAGAGCTCCCTGGACATCGCCAAGGCCCGCTATGCCCGGGGGGAAATCGCCAGAGAGCAGTTCGAACAGCTCAAAAGGGACCTGGGCGGGTAGGCTTCTCCCCTACTCTGCCCTTCCCAGCCCCTGGCTGAAGGGCAGGCGGTAGAGGCCGAAGACCTCCCGGCTCCTGAGGAAGCCGACAAAGATGACCACCACCCCCAGGAGCTCGGAGACGTACAGATAGCCCGGGCTGCCCAGCCGGGCCAGGCTGCCCCCCAGCGCAGGGAACATCGCCCCCACCGCTATCAGGACGTTAGAGACCACCCGGTGGGGGAAAAGCCGCCTCCTCCAGAACACCCAGGCGGAATAGAGGGCCCCTCCCACCAGGGCTACCGTGCCAAAGACATTGAAGAAGGGGGTGAGGACCCTGGGTCCGGCCAGGCCCGAGGGAAAGCCCTCGCCGTTGAGCACTGGCCCGGTAACCTGGCCCAGGTCAACCGGTGCGGTCCAGGCCCGGTATACGGCCAGCAGGGAAAAAACAAAGAGGAGGGCCATGATGGTGTGGGCGGCCCGCCGGGGGACAAGAAGATAGATGGTCCCCATCCCCAGATATGCCGCCCCGAAGACCGCCCCGAAAAGGTACCACAGCCTGTAGACCGGGGTGGAAAGCCCGAAGGCCCAGGCCCCGAACTCCATAGCCGTGGCAATGCCGTAGCAAAGGAGACCCACCGTCCACACCAGCTGGTAGGGCTTCCTCCGGGCCAGATACTGGTCAAAGACCGCTGCCGCAAAGACCAGGCTCACCAGGGCAGAAAAGAAGGGGATAAGGCCCATCATCTACCTCCTTTTATCCCCGCATTATATCACCCCCCGACTCCCGGCTCGTTGCCTGGCCCCAGGTGCTGTGCTATAGTTGGGTAATCGTTCCAAGATGAACAGCATCTTCTCTCCCCTCCCCGGCGGCTCCCTCACCTCCCCCCAGGGCTTCCTGGCGGGGGCTGTTTCCGGTGGCCTCAAGGCCTCCGGCGGCCCGGACCTGGGGCTCGTCTTCTCTCCGGCCCAATGCCAGGCGGCGGGGCTGTTTACCAGGAACCGGATAAAGGCCACGCCCGTCCTCCTCAGCCGCCGGCACCTTGCCCGGGGGAAGGCCAGGGCCATCGTCGCCAACGCCGGCTGTGCCAACGCCTGCACCGGCCCCCAGGGCCTGGAGGACGCCCAAGAGATGGCCCGGCTCACCGCCGGCAAGCTTGGTCTTGAGCCGGAGGAGGTCCTGGTGGCCAGCACCGGGGTCATCGGCCGGAGACTGCCTATGGAGAAGCTGAGAAAGGGGATAGATGAAATCGGCCTCTCCCGAGAGGGGGGCCACGACTTCGTCAGGGCCATCATGACCACTGACACCTTCCCCAAGGAGACTGCCCTTGCCCTGGAGACCGGGGGGAAAAGGCTGGTGGTGGCGGGGTGCGCCAAGGGGGCTGGGATGGTCCACCCCAACCTGGCCACCATGCTGGCCTTCCTCACCACCGATGCCCTGGTGGATGGGGCCTTCCTCAAAGTGGCCCTGAAAAGGGCCGCGGACATCTCCTTCAACATGATAACCGTGGACGGGGACACCAGCCCCAACGATATGGCGATAATCCTGGCCAGCGGCCAGGCGGGGAACCAACCCATTGTTGAGGGAAGCCCCGAGGCGTCTATCTTTCAGGAGGCCCTGGAACAGGTCTGTATCTACCTGGCCCGCAGCATCGCTCGGGACGGGGAGGGGGCAAGACACCTCCTGGAGGTAAAGGTGGAAGGGGCCGTAAGTCTGCTCCAGGCCAGGAAAGCGGCCCGGACCATCGCCTCTTCCCCCCTGGTGAAAGCCATGGTCTATGGGGCCGACCCCAATTGGGGGCGAATAGCCGCCGCCCTGGGCAGGAGCGGGGCAAGGGTGGAGGAGGGGAAGCTGGAGATATACCTGGACAGCCTCTGCCTCTTCCGGGGCAGTCCCCTCGCATTCGCCAGCGATGAAGTCCGGGGCATACTGAAAAGGCCCGAGGTCCCCATAAGGGCAGTTCTCAACCTGGGTGAGGCCTCTGCCACCGCCTGGGGCTGTGACCTCACCCCGGATTATGTCAAGATAAATAGCGAGTATACTACCTAGGAGGTGAAAAATGGCGTTTCCATCGGCTGCCCATGCGGAACTTGGCGTCCTCAGGGCCATCGTCGAGGCAGGGGGAGAAGCCATGACGGAAGACCCCTCGTTCTACCGTCTGATTGCACTTTATTTTCCAGAAATCAATGGGGAGGACTTAAGTCTAACCACCCCCGATACCGGGGAGGACCTGTGGACAGCCAAGTGTAAGCGCCTGTTCATACGACTGGCGAAGCGGGGCGAGATTGGGGGCATCGATGGAGATACCCTGGCGATTACAGAGGTGGGGCTGGCCCGGTTGAAGAAGGAATGGCTGCCGGAGTGGGGATTCAACCCAATTCGTGAGCCGCCGCCCCTTACTCCTGAGAATCTCCCGCCATGGGCCCAGCCCCCACCCCCAGATATGTGGCCCGGGGCTCCACCCCCACCTCCAGGTGTGGGAAGATAAACAGCGAGTACTAGAAATAGATGAAGCCCATCGTCGTCAAGCTGGGTGGCTCCACCCTGGGGTCAGGAGACACGGCCCTGGAGGACCTGGCCGCCCTTCAAAGGCGGGGCCTGCCCCTGGTGGTGGTCCACGGCGGGGGCAAGAAGGTGTCAGAGTGGCTGGAGAGGCTGGGTATTGCCACCAGCTATGAGAGAGGCCTCCGCGTGACCGATGAGAGGGCCATGGAGGTGATTGTCGCGGTGCTGGGAGGGGTGGTGAACAAGGAGCTGGTGGCCGGCATCCTGGCCCGGGGGGGGAGGGCCATCGGCCTCTCGGGCCTGGACGGCGGCATGCTCCTGGCCCGGGTGAAGGACCCCGCCCTGGGCCGGGTGGGGGAAATCGTCAGGGTGGACATCGCCCCCCTGTGGAAGGTGCTGGAGGACAACTACATCCCCGTGCTGGCACCCTTCGGCATGCAGGAGGATGGCACGGCCCTGAACATCAACGGGGATACCGCCGCCGCCGAGACCGCCCGGGCCCTGGGGGCCCAGAAGCTCATCTTCCTCACCGATGTCCCCGGGGTCCTGGATGGGGAGGGGAAGACAATGCCCTTCCTGTCCCCCCAGGGGGCCCAGGGCCTGACTTCATCGGGGGTCATCAACGGGGGGATGCTGCTCAAGGTGGAGGCCTGCTTCCGTTCCCTCTGCTCCTGCATTATTATAGATGGCCGGGAGCCCCATGCCCTCCTAAACGCCCTGGAGGGGAGGGCCGGGGGGACCCGCATCGAAGGGGGGACATGAACTGGCCTGAGCTGGCCGACAAATGTATCATGCCCATGGCCTCCAGGCGCCAGGCCATCACCCTGGTCCGGGGGCAGGGGGTGAGGGTATGGGACGACGCAGGGAAGGAATACCTGGACCTGGTGGGTGGCTGGGCCGTATGCACCCTGGGCCACTGCCACCCGGTGCTGGTCAAGGCCATAGCCGAGCAGGCCCAGACACTGATGCACATCTCCAACCAGTTCTACTCCATCCCCCAGACAAGGCTGGCCGAGCTCCTGGTGAAGAATAGCTGCTTTGCCAAGGCCTTCTTCTGCAACAGCGGGGCCGAGGCCAACGAGGGGATGGTGAAGCTGGCCCGGAAATACGGCAAGTTGAAGCTGGGGGGGGCCTATGAGGTCATCACCGCCCTCAACTCCTTCCACGGCCGCACCCTGGCCATGGTGGCGGCCACCGGCCAGCCAAAATACCAGGAGGCCTTCACCCCCCTCACCCCCGGCTTCGTCCATGTGGAGTTCAACAACGCCCAGGCCATCAAGAAGGCGGCAACCAGGAATACCTGTGCCGTGATGCTGGAGCCTATCCAGGGGGAAGGGGGGGTGAACATCCCCGACGATGGCTATTTCCAGGAGGTAAGGGCCTTCTGCGATGAGCGGGGGCTCTTGCTGATGTTTGATGAAGTGCAGACGGGGCTGGGGAGGACGGGAAGCCTCTTTGCCTATGAGCAGTTGGGAGTGGAGCCGGATGCCATCGCCCTGGCCAAGGGGCTGGCGGGTGGCTTCCCTGTGGGGGCCTTCCTGGCCAAGGCCCCCTGTGCTGTCCTGGCCCCCGGCGACCACGCCTCCACCTATGGCGGCAACCCCCTGGCCTGCGCCGCCGCCATCGCCGTGCTGAACTACACCCTGGAACGAAATCTTCCCCAGCACGCCAAAGAGATGGGGAGCCATTTCCTGGCCCGGCTCCAGGCCCTGAAGGGGCGCTTCCCCTTCATCCAGGAGGCCCGGGGAAGGGGGCTCCTCCTGGCCCTCCAGTTCAAAGAGGACCTGGCCGATGCTGTCCAGGAGGCCTGCACCCGCCGCGGCCTGCTGGTGAACCGCCTCCGCCCCAGCGCCCTGCGCTTCATGCCCCCCCTCATCATCACCAGGGATGAAGTGGACGAAGGGGTGGACATCCTGGAGAAGGCCCTGGCAGAAGTAGGGAGGAAATAATGGAGAAAGTCGTCCTGGCATACAGCGGCGGCGTGGATACCTCGGTGGCAATCAAGTGGCTCCAGGAGAAACACGGGCTGGGGGTTATCACCCTTACCCTGGAACTGGGCGGGGAAAAGGACCTCTCTGCCGTCCAGGAGAAGGCCCTCAAGCTGGGGGCGCTCAAGGCCGCAGTGGTGGACGCCAGGGAGCTCTTCGTCCAGCACTTCGTCTTCCCCGCCCTCCGGGCCGATGCCATATACGAAGGGCAGTACCCTCTGGCCACCGCCCTTTCCCGCCCCCTGATTTCAAAGCTCCTGGCCGATACCGCGCGGGAGGAGGGGGCTAAATATGTGGCCCACGGCTGCACCGGGAAGGGAAATGACCAGGTCCGCTTTGAGGTGAGCCTGGCCGCCCTGGCCCCGGAGCTGAAGGTCATCGCCCCCGCCCGGGAATGGGGGATGGGGCGGGAGGAGTCCATCCACTATGCCCAGAAGCACGGCATCCCCATCCCGGTCACCGCCAGGAGCCCCTATTCCGTGGATGCCAATCTGTGGGGCCGGAGCATTGAGTGCGGGGTTCTGGAGGACCCCTGGGCCGAGCCGCCCGAGGAGGTCTTCGCCTGGACCCGGTCCCCCAACAAGGCCCCTCCCCGCCCCCTCTACATGGAGATAACCTTTGAACAGGGCCTCCCCACCGCTCTGGACGGGAAGGAAATGGATGGGGTGGCCCTCATCCAGCGCCTCAACCGGGTGGCGGGGCTCCACGGGGTGGGGAGGATTGACCACATAGAAAACCGCCTGGTGGGCATCAAGTCCCGCGAGATATATGAGGCCCCCGCCGCCACCATCCTCCTCCGGGCACACCTGGCCCTGGAGGCCATGACCCTCTCCAAGGCCCAGGTGCGCTTCAAGGAGAGGGTGGCCCAGGAGTATGCCGACCTCATCTACAACGGCCTCTGGTTCACTGCCCTCCACCAGGACCTGGCCGCCTATGTCCAGAGCACCCAGCGCCATGTCGCCGGGACGGTGCGGGTGAAGCTCATCAAGGGCAACGCCGTGGTTGTGGGGAGGAAGTCCCCCAGGTCCCTCTACAGCTTCGCCCTCGCCACCTATGACAAGGGGGACGTCTTTGACCAGAAGGCCGCCCCGGGCTTTATCCACATCTGGGGCCTGCCGGCGAAGGTCCAGGCCCAGGCCCAGCTCCTGGCCCAGCCCGAAGGCCCCCTGGGCATCTCGGGAGGGGTCACTCCCCTCCCTAAGAGAAAAAGAAAAAAGGAGGTGCCGAAGTGACAGGTCTCAAGGTAACCCTCTTCATCGCCTTCATCCTCAATGCGGTAATCGCCCTGGGCTACCTCTTCTTCCCCGGGCAGATGGCCGAGGCAAATATGGGGCCCGCGGACACGGTTATGGCCCGCTACGCCGGGGTTACCCTGGTGGGGCTTGCCCTGGCCCTGTGGTATGCCTCCCGCAACCCGCACAAGAATGTGGCCGTGGTGCGGGCCGCCCTGGCTATGTATGTTCTCACCGCCCTCCTGGGCCTCTACCACGGCCTCACCGGACAGGAGGAGTGGGGGGCAGCCCTTATGAGCATAGTGGTAGGAGGAGTCCTGGCCCTGGGCCTGGCCCTCTTCTACCCCATGGGGGCCAAGGCCACCTGACCTTGAAGAGGGTAAGCCTTAGAGCTATCGGGACAGTCCACAACGCCGTCCGGGAGGGGAGACAGAGGTGGGGCCAGGTGACCTCGGAGATTGAGCTTCTCCCGGAGCATGCCGAGCGCCTGGAGGGGATAGAGGACTTCTCCCATATCCATATCCTCTTCTACCTGGACCGGGTAAGCCGGTATGAGAGGGGGATGAAGAGGTTCCGTCCCCTGGACCGCGAGGACCTGCCCCTGGTGGGGGCCTTTGCCACCCGCTCCCAGCGCCACCCCAACCCCATCGGCCTCACCACGGTAACGCTCCTGGAAAGAACGGGGAACACCCTCCGGGTGAAGGGGCTGGATGCCCTGGACGGCACCCCGGTGCTGGATATAAAGCCCTACTCCCCCCGCCTGGACTCCGCCCCGGGTGCCAGGCTGCCCCAATGGGTGAAGACACTGGAGGGAGAGAGATAGGATGACTGACCCACGCCAGTTCATGGCCTCCCTGCCCTTTGACCGCCGGCTGTACAAGTACGATATTCAGGGCTCTATAGCCCATGCCCGGATGCTGGCAAAACAGGGGATTATCGCGGAGAAGGAGGCCGAGCTAATAGTTATGGGCCTCACCTCCATCCGGGAGGAGATAGAGAAGGGGACCTTCCCCTTCCGCCCGGAGCACGAGGACATCCACATGAATATAGAGGCCCGTCTCTACGAAAAGGTAGGGGCGGTGGCGGGGAAGCTCCACACCGGCCGCTCCCGCAACGACCAGGTGGCCCTGGATATGCGCCTCTTCCTCCGGGAGGCCACGGGGGATACTGCCCAGGCTATAAAAGACCTCCAGAAGGCCCTGTTAGACCTGGCGGAGGAAAACAGGGGTGTCATCCTGCCGGGCTACACCCACCTCCAGCGGGCGCAGCCCCTCCTCCTGGCCCACCACCTCCTGGCCTACTTTGAGATGTTCCAGAGGGACAGGGGGCGCTTTGCCGACGGCCTGAAGAGGACCGAGGTCCTTCCCCTGGGCAGCGGGGCACTGGCGGGGGTCCCCTACCCTGTTGACCGGGAGTTCCTGGCCCGGGAGCTGGGCTTCAGGGAGATAAGCCAGAACAGCCTGGACGCCGTCTCCGACCGGGACTTCGTCCTGGAATACATGGCGGCGGCGGCCATCGCCATGGTCCACCTCTCCCGCCTGGCCGAGGAAATAGTCCTCTGGTCCTCAGCGGAGTTCGGCTTCGTGGAGGTAGGGGAAGAATATGCCACCGGCTCCAGCATCATGCCCCAGAAGCGGAACCCCGATGCCGCTGAGCTGGTCCGGGGGAAGGCGGGCAGAGTCTTCGGCCACCTCACCGGGTTCCTGGCCACCATGAAGGCCCTCCCCCTCTCCTACAACCGGGATATGCAGGAGGACAAAGAAGCCCTCTTTGATACCGTGGACACCCTCAACTCCTGCCTGGAGACTATGGCCGGGATGCTGGGGGGACTCAGGATAAATAAAGAGAGGATGGAGCAGGCTGCCCGAGAGGGCTACATCCTGGCCACCGACCTGGCGGACTACCTGGTGATGAAGGGTATGCCCTTCCGGGAGGCCCACAGGACACTAAAAGGGCTGGTGGCCTACGCTATAAAGAAGAAAAAGGGGCTGGGGGAACTGGACCTCCAGGAATACCACTCGTTCTCCACCCTCTTTGAGAAGGATGTCCTCGCCATTACCCTGGAGTCCTCCCTCCAGGCCCGCCGGGCCCCTGGGGGCACCGCCCCCGAGACGGTAGAAAGGGCCTTAAAGGAAGCCAGAAAGGGCCTTGAAGCCGAGAACTAGGCCTTCTCGGGGGCCAGCTTCTGCCGGGTGCGCAGGCACCTCATACAGATGTGGATGGTGGCGGGACAGCCATTGATATTGACCCGCAGGGGGCGGATGTTGGGACGGAAGAGGCGACGGGTATGCCTCTTGGAGTGGCTCACATTCCGCCCCACCATTGCCCTCTTGCCGCAGATATCGCACTTCATAATCTTCCCTCAGACTGGCGTTTAGCATATCATAAATGGGCAAAAGGAGCAAGGCTTGAGAAAAGGCAACAGCTATAATGGCCGCGACCTCCTGGGGATGATGGAGGTGGCCCTGGCCTGGCTTGAAAAGAGCGCCCCGGCGGTTGATGCCCTCAATGTCTTCCCCGTGCCCGACGGCGATACCGGCACCAACATGCTCCTCACCCTCCGTTCCACACTGGAAGAGGCAGCGCGGGTCCCGGGGGAAGAGACGGGCGTGATGGCCCAGGCCATGGCCCGGGGGGCCCTGATGGGGGCCAGGGGGAACTCGGGGGTTATCTTCTCCCAGATTATGAGGGGGATAGCCAGGGTCCTGGGGGAGAAGGCCACCTTTAGTGCCCGGGACTTCGCCCTGGCCCTGGCCGAGGCCTCGGCCCTCGCCTACCAAGGCATCAGCCGGCCCGTAGAGGGGACCATGCTCACCGTTATGAAGGACGCCGCCCAGGCGGCCCAGAAAGCGGTGGGCCAGAACCCCACCCTGACCGGGGTGATCGAGGCGGCCTCGGCCGCGGCCCGGGAGTCGGTGGCCCGCACCCCCTCCCTGCTGCCCGTGCTGGCCCAGGCGGGGGTGGTGGACGCCGGAGGCCAGGGCCTCTATGTTATCCTGGAGGGAACCCTCCACCACCTGCGGGGCGATTCCCTCCCCACCCTGATGGCCCCTATCGTCGCGCCCAGCATCCCCATCATTGTCACCCAGGCGGAAGAGGAAGAGGCCTATGGCTACTGCACCGAGTTCCTCCTGGAAGGTGAAAAGCTGGACCTAGAGAAGCTCCGCAAGAAGCTGGAAAAACAGGGGCAATCGCTGATGGTGGTAGGAGATGAGAAGAACCTGCGGGTCCACATCCACACCTTTGACCCCGGGAAGGTCCTGAGCTCTGCCGTCCGTCAGGGGGTGCTCCACTCCATCCAGATAAGGAATATGGATGACCAGCACCGGACCTATCTGGAGATGCGCCAGGCCCGGGCCCCCACCCTGGCCCTGGCCACCGTAGTGGTGGTCTCGGGGGAGGGCCTGCTCAAGGTCTTCCAGAGCCTGGGGGCCTCCGCCATCGTCCCGGGGGGGAAGACCATGAACCCCAGCACCCGGGACCTCCTCTCGGCCATTGAGGCCGTCCAATCGGACCGGGTCATCCTCCTGCCCAATAACCCCAATGTTGTCCTCACCGCCCAGCAGGCCCGCTCCCTGGCCAAGAAGCAGGTAGAGGTGGTCCCCACCACCAGCATCCCCCAGGGGGTAGCCGCCCTCCTGGCCCTGAACTACGAGGCCCCCCTGGAGGCCAACGTCCAGGCCATGGAGGAGGCCCGCCAGAAGGTGAAGACAGTGGAGATTACCCGGGCAGCCCGCTCCTGCCGCTTCCAGAAGCTCGCCATGAAAAAGGGCCAGCCCATCGCCATCCTGGACGGCAGTCCGGTGGCCTGTGTCCCCAGCTTCCCTGCCCTGATAGAAAAGCTCCTCCCCCGCCTGGGGCTGGAAGGGGCTGAGGTGATAACCATCTATTTCGGGGCTGATACCAGGCGGGAGCAGGCCGAGGAAATCGCCGGGCTCCTCCGCCCCCACTTCACCGGGGAGATGGAGATGGTGGACGGGAAACAGCCCCATTATAATTACATCATCTCCATAGAGTGATTCAGGAAAGGCCCCAGACCTATGGGGAGAAGGAGGGAAGGGATGACTATCAAAGTAGTTACCGACAGCACCGCTGACCTGCCCCCGGAGCTGGCCCGGCGCTTCGGCGTGGAGGTGGTGCCCCTCTATGTCCACTTTGGAACGGAGACCCGACAGGACGGGGTGGACATAGGCCCCGATGAGTTCTACCAGAAGCTGGTCCAGAGCCGGCAACTCCCCACCACCTCCGCTCCCTCCCCCGGGGTCTTCCAGGAGCTCTACTCCCGCCTCCTGAAGGATGCCGATGGTATAATCTCCATCCACATCTCCAGCAAGCTCAGCGCCACCCACAACTCGGCCCTCCTGGCCAAAGAGCAGGTCCCGGGGAAAATAGAGGTCGTTGACTCCCTGACCTGCTCCATGGCCCTGGGCCTCCTGGCCCTGGTGGCAGCCCAGCGGGCCCGGGAGAAAAAGGGCCTGGCGGAGATAGCCCAGGAGATAAGGGGGCTGGCCCCCCGGTGCCACCTTTTTGGCCTGCTGGACACCCTGGACTACCTGGTGAAAGGGGGCAGGATAGGCAAGGCCCAGGCCTTCCTGGGCTCCCTGCTGAACATAAAGCCCCTCCTCACCGTCAAAGACGGAGAGGCCCACCCCCTGGAGCGGGTAAGGACCAGGCCCCGGGCCATAGACCGGCTCTGCCACATAGTGGAGTCCTTCCGCTCCATCCAGGCCATGGCCGTCCTCTCTACCACCACCCCCCAGGAGAGGGACGGGCTGGCCCGGCGACTGAGCGACCATTACAAAGGAGAAATCCACCTGAGCAGTTTCGGCCCCGTGATGGGGACCTATGTAGGCCCCGGGGCCCTGGGCATCGCCGTCCTGGGAGAAGGCCCCTTTTGACCCTGGACCTCGCCGCCCTGCGCAAGGTCCTGGACCTGGAGAAGAAAAAGGGCTTCACCGACCGGGCCGTCATCGGCGGCCTGGATAGATACCTCCGGAACTGGGCCGTGAAGGCGGATGGGCTGGCTTCCCCGGCCCTTTTCCACAGGCTAGAGCAGTTGGGCCTCCTTGAGCCCCGCTACTCCACCTGGGACCAGGAGCGACGCCAGCCATGGGTGGAGGAGGTCCTGGCCTTCCTGGAGGGGTTGGAAAAGGCTCCCCCTTCCCCGGCAAAACCCCCTTCCCCCCCACCCCGGCCCCGCCCCAGGACCCCTAAACCAGCGCCGTCCCTGGACTCCCCCCTCCCCGGCCCCCCCTCCCTGGTGGGCCGGCTTTCCGAGATGGGGGTGAGAACGGTGAGGGACCTCCTCTATTTCTTCCCCCGCCGCCACCTGGACTACAGCCAGACAAAGAAGGTGGCGGAGCTGGAGGTAGGGAAGGAGCAGACGGTCACGGCCCTGGTCTGGGAGGCGAGGCGAGAATACCTGGGCAAGAAGGAGGGCACCGAGGCCATTGTGGGGGACGATACCGGAAATATCCGGGTGGTCTGGTTCAACCAGCCCTACCTGGCCAGGAGCCTCAAGCCCAACACCTATATCGTCCTCAGCGGACGGGTGGATGCCTTCAAGGAGAGGAAGGTGCTGGAAAACCCGGCCTGGGAGCCACTGGAAGAGGAGCTGGTCCACACCGGACGGCTGGTGCCAGTGTACCCCCTCACCCAGGGCCTTCGCCCCCGCCCGGTGAGAAAGCTGGTCAAGGAGGTAGCCGACGCCTGGGCCCCCCGCCTCCCCGATTTCCTCCCCCCGGAAATGGTCCAGGAATGCCAGCTAATGCCTCTGGGGGAAGCCATCCACCAGGCCCACTTCCCCCGTGACCCCCAGACCTTTCAGCAGGCCCGCCAGCGCCTGGCCTTTGATGAGCTACTGCTACTCCAGCTAGGGATGCTCTCCCGAAAGAAGGAGTGGCAGGACCAGCCTGGCCCCGATTTTCACCCCCAGCCCCAGGCCCTGGAGGCCTTTCTTGAAGGCCTCCCTTTCGCCCTGACCGCCGCACAGGAGCGGGCCTGGGAAGGGATTGAGGCCGACCTCCTGCGGCCCCAGCCCATGAGCCGCCTGCTCCAGGGGGAGGTGGGGAGCGGCAAGACGGTGGTGGCCGCCATGGCCCTCATCCTGGCCTGGGCCAATGGCTGGCAGGGGGCGCTGATGGCCCCCACCGAGGTCCTGGCCGAGCAGCACCTCCACAGCATCGGCTCCCTCCTCTCCCGGGCGGGCGGGGAGGGAGGGGAGGGGTCCCTCCGCCGCTTTTCTCTCCCCTCCGGCCCCTTCACCATGGCCCTCCTCACCGGCAGCCTCTCCTCCAGGGAAAAAGAGGCCATCCGTGACCGGCTAGGCCGGGGGGAGATTGACATTGTCCTGGGCACCCACGCCCTCATCCAGAGGGACGTGGCCTTCCGCCGGCTGGGGCTGGTGGTGGTGGACGAACAGCACCGCTTTGGCGTCCTCCAGCGCTCCGCCCTCAAAGGGAAGGGGCTCTCCCCCCATGTCCTGGTGATGACCGCCACCCCCATCCCCCGGAGCCTGGCCCTCACCTTTTACGGGGACCTTGACCTCTCGGCCATTGACCAGCTCCCGCCAGGAAGGCAGGAGGTGAAGACTTCCTGCCTCGGGCCGGAGGAGCGTCCCCAGGCCTACGCTTTCATCCGCCGCCACATCGCCCAGGGGGAGCAGGCCTTCATCATCTGCCCCCTTATCGAGGAGTCGGAGGCCGTTTCCACCCCGGCGGCGGTAGTGGAGTATGAGAGGCTCTCACGGGAGGTCTTCCCCGACCTCCGCCTGGGCCTCCTCCACGGCAGGCTGGGGCTGGAGGAGAAAGAAGAGGTCATGCGTCGCTTCCGGCAGGGCAAGCTGGACATCCTGGTGGCCACCCCTGTGGTGGAGGTGGGGATAGATGTGCCCAACGCCACGGTGATGCTGGTGGAAGGGGCAGAGCGCTTCGGACTGGCCCAGCTCCACCAGTTCCGGGGGAGGGTGGGCAGGGGGGAAAAGCCGGGCTACTGCCTCCTCCTCTCCGTAAGCCCCAGCCCCGAGGCCCAGGAGAGGCTGAGGACTATTGAGAGGGTCCGGGACGGCTTTCTCCTGGCCGAAGAGGACCTCCGGCTGCGGGGCCCGGGGGAATTCTTCGGCACCCGCCAGAGCGGGCTCCCGGACCTGAGGATGGCCAGGCTCTCTGACCTGCCCCTGGTGGAGATGGCCCGAGAGAAGGCCCGGGCCCTCTTTTCCCGCCACCCCGCCCTGGAGCCCTACCCCCTCCTCCAGGAGGAACTGGCCCGGCGCTGGAAAGGTGCCGCCGAAACAGGATAGAATAGGGCGAAAAGGAAAGAGGGCTCTCAGTAGGCCCGAATAACCGCAGAAGGAGGTAGTATTCATGGACAAACTTTATGAACAATCAGAAACAGGTTGTTGCCCCAGATTCAATCCAGAGCCTTGGGATGAGAAAGAAGTAACCTGGCATGATAAGCTATTTATGAAGGACCATGTCAGAAGCCTATTTCACATCCCGCTCAACTTCGGGCAGGTCATGGTAAAGAACATGGAAAAGATTAAGGCGGCAGGTGCTCTTGCTCCTGAACCGCTGATGCTTTCTGATGAAAAATCCCTCTGGGGAGCGGATGTCTATATCGGAGTTGGCAAAGAAGTGCCTGGGGCAGAGATGAAAAGGATATCCGGAACCTTTCTGAGCAAAGCCTTTGAAGGGCCGTACAAGAATGTCGGCAGGTGGGTTAAAGAAATGAAAGCCTATGTCAAATCAAGGGGCAAAGAGAGCAAGAAATTGTATTTTTTCTATACCACCTGCCCAGCCTGCGCCAAGACGTATGGCAAAAACTACACTGTTATCTTGGCCCTGGTCTAGAAAATAGAAGGTGGCCATGCTCAGACACCGCTTGGAGGCGCTGCTAAAAGAGGCCTGCTCCCGGGCCCAGGCCCAGGGGCTGCTGCCCCCTATGGCCCTCCCCGATGTCATCGTGGAACACCCCCAGCACCCCGAGCACGGCGACTATGCCTCCAGCCTCCCTTTGAAGCTGGTGGGGGCAGTTAGGACAGACCCTCTTAGCCTGGCCCGGGGCCTGGCAGGCCTCCTGGGCCCCCTCCCGGAGATGGCCAAGATAGAGGTTGCCCCTCCTGGCTTCATCAACTTCACCCTCTCCCCCCACTGGCTGGCGGGGCAGGTGGAGACCATCCTCGCTGGGGGAGAAGACTACGGGAATATAGACCTGGGGAAGGGAAGGCGGGTCCAGGTGGAGTTTGTCTCCGCAAACCCCACCGGCCCCCTCCATGTGGGGCACGGGAGGGGGGCAGTCCTGGGCAGCACCCTGGCCCTGGTCCTCCAGGCCGCCGGCTTCAGCGTGGAGAAGGAATTTTATGTCAACGACGCCGGCACCCAGATTGAGGCCTTCCAGCGTTCCCTCCACGCCCGCTACCTCCAGGCCCTGGGCCAACCCGCCGAGATGCCCGCCGAGGGCTATATGGGCCAGTATGTGGTGGACCTGGCCCAGGACATAGCCCGGGAGTTCGGAAGGAAATTCCTGGACCGGCCCAGGGAGCTGGGAAGGCTGGGGATAGAGAGGATGCTGAAATCCATAAGGGCCGACCTGGACCTGCTGGGGGCGGAGTTCGATGTTTGGTTCAGCGAGGGGAGACTTTTCCAGGACGGCCAGTTTGAGCGGGCCATGGCCATGCTGGAAAAGGGAGGCTATGTGGAGGAGAGGGAAGGGGCCCGCTGGTTCACCTCCACCGCCCTGGGGGAGAGCAAGGACAATGTCCTCATCCGCTCCAGCGGTGCCCCCACCTATTTCGCCTCGGACACCGCCTATCATCTCAACAAGTTCCTGGAGAGGGGCTTTGAGCAGGTAATCAACATCTGGGGGGCCGACCACCAGGGCCATGTCTCCAGGATGAAGGCCGCCGTCTCCGCCCTGGGCATCAACCCGGAAAGGCTCCGCATCATCATCTCCCAGCTCGTCACCCTGAAGCGGGGTGGCGAGGTGGTGCGCGTATCCAAGCGCT
Source organism: Chloroflexota bacterium (assembly GCA_018825785.1). Lineage (NCBI taxonomy): Bacteria > Bacillati > Chloroflexota > Chloroflexota bacterium. The sequence goes on from JAHKAY010000048.1 coordinate 27,581, forward strand.
CAGGGGACATCATCACCCTCCGGGAGGTGCTGGACGAGGTGGGAGCCGATGCCTGCCGCTTTGTCTTCCTCTCCCGCTCCGCCGATAGCCAGATGGACTTTGACCTGGAGCTGGTGAAAAAGGAGTCCGACGAGAACCCGGTCTATTATGTCCAATATGCCCATGCCCGCATCGCCAGCATCCTGCTCAAGGCACGGGAGAGGGGCCACACACCGGAGGGCGGGGATGTCTCCCTTCTCAAGGAGGAACCGGAGATGGCCCTTATCCGGAAGATGCTCCTCCTCTCGGAGTTAGTAGAGACCGTGGCCCTGAAGCTGGAGCCGCATCACCTGCCCCACTATGCCCAGGACCTGGCCACCACCTTCCACCTCTTCTACAAGGAATGCCGGGTCCTCTCCGGGGACAAAGCCCTATCATCCGCCCGGCTGAAGCTGGCCCTGGCCGCCAAGACCGTTCTCGCCCGCACCCTGAAGCTTATGGGGATGACCGCCCCGGAGAAGATGTGAAACTGGGGCTTGCCGCCTGCAGCAGGCCCGTGCTTTGGTGGAGAAGCCTGGAAACTTCCTGGTTCCGCAATGTCCAGGCAGTTGGCCTAGAATAGTAGGGGTTATTCCCGATGGCGCAGGCAGACCGCTTCGTCGAGGCCCTGGGGGAAATCGCCCGGGGAGCTAACAGTTTGCCCTTCCGCCTCCTGGCGCCGGGGGCGGTGAAGGCAGCGGCCGTGGCGCTGGGAGTGCGGGGGTGCTCCCTCCTCCTCTTGACCGCCGGACGCAAGCGGTTGGTGCATTCGGCTAGCTACGGGCTCAGCGACCGCTTCCGGGCCAAGGGGCTCGTAGAGGCAAAGAAAAGCCTCCATGAAGTCACAGAGGGGAAGCCGGTGGCAATCCTGGATGCGAGCACCGACCCCCGGATGCAGTTCCCCGAACTGGCACAGCAGGAGGGCATCGCCTCACTGCTGGGGGTGCCCGTGAAGGTGGGGGGAGAAATCGTGGGCAGCCTGAGGGCTTACAGCCGGGTGCCCCGCATCTTCCATGACAGTGAGGTGGACTTTCTGAGCACCGCAGCCGATATCCTGGGGACCGCTCTGGACAGGGAGCGGTGGCAACGCTGGCGCCAGGGGAAGAGCCCACGGGGAACCGGGCTCTCCCCCTCCCTGGTCAAGCCCGTCGCCTTTGCCCACCCCAGTGAGGAGGAGTTCGCCCGGCTCCTGGACTTCTACGAGATTGAGTGGCTCTACGAGCCCCGCTCCTTCCCCCTGGAGCCCGGGGGCAGCGGGGAGATGTTCACCCCCGATTTCTATTTGCCCGCCCTTGACCTCCACCTGGAACTAACCACTCAGGCGCAGAGCCTGCTCCGGGAGAAGAAGCACAAGGTGCGCCTGCTCAAAGCCCTCTACCCCGAGGTGAAAATCAAGCTCCTCTCCCGGCGGGACTACGACCGGCTCCTCGCCAAGTATGGTCATGGCCCCCTGGCCAGGGCAAAGGCAGAAGGGGTAGGCCCGGTCTTCCTCGGCCGGGAGCGCATCGCCCGGCGGGTCAGGGAGCTGGGAAAAGAGATATCCCAGCGCTACCAGGGGGAGACGCCGGTGCTGGTGGGGGTGCTACGGGGGGTGTACTGCTTCATGGCGGACCTGATGCGCCATCTTTCCATTCCGGCGGAGATGGACTTTATGTCCATCTCCTACTACGGGGAAAAGAGCCCGGCGGTCAAGATTACCAAGGACCTGGATCTGGACATCTCGGGGCGGCATGTAGTGCTGGTGGAGGACATCGTGGACACCGGGATGACCCTGAGGTTCATCATCGCTCACCTACAACGCCGCCACCCCAAGGGCATCGCCGTCTGCGCCCTCCTGGACAAGAGGGTCCGCCGGCTGGTGGATGTGTCCCTGGACTTCGTGGGCTTTGAGGTGCCTGATGAGTTCCTGGTGGGCTACGGGCTGGACTACCGCGAGAAGTTCCGCAACCTGCCCTACGTGGCTGTACTCAAGCCCAGCGAAGACTGAAGCTACGCGGTATAAAGAAAAACCCCGGGTGACCTTGCCAGCCTTCCCGGTCCTCCTCCATTCCCCCTCTTGGGAAGCTACTCGGTAAAATCTTCGGAGGCCCACCGGTTCGAACTGCTTCGACCACCCAGGGCACTATATTTATACCACAACTTCACCGGGTTGTCAAGTCCCTTGTACAGGGTCAGGACATATCGGACAAGGCCTCCTCCTTTCCAGGGTGAGATTTGAGCCAGTTCTGGTAGAACTGTTCGGGAGTG